>CAMCIX010000076.1 GCA_945875045.1 uncultured Clostridia bacterium
AAGTGTCCCGCGTCAAAGATGGAAACGCCCAGACGCTCGGCGTCAAGGAATTGGCTGTGCTTAACGTCGGCGGTGATAAGCGCGTCACAATTTTGCTTTTTAACCTCGGTTACATATGAGCCGCCGCTGCCCGAGCAGAGTAAAACCCGCTTTATTTGCCTTTCCTCTCCGAAATATTTAACCCTGCCGCCTAACTTTTTATTTATATATTCTGCCAAGCTGTCGGGGTAAAGGGGAGAGGGCAGATCGCCGACATTGAGCAAATACCCGTCTGCCGCCGAAACCTTTCTAACGTTTTCTAAAGATAGGGCAGAGCATAGGCAGTCGTTTACGCCGCCTATACCTACGTCAAGATTAGTATGCATAGATATTACGGATACGCCGTTTTTTATAACTTCATAAACTGCGCTCCCTGCCAAAACTTGCTTTAGAGGGTCGAATATAACGGGGTGGTGGGTGATAATAAGCTGACAGCCGTTTTTAAGGGCGGTATTGACCGCACTCGGGGTGCAGTCAAGCGCGACAACCGCTTTTTTAACCTGTGTTTCAGGAGCTCCGACCAAGATACCCACATTATCAAAATCGCAGGCGGTCTCGGTCGGAAATTTTTTATTTAAAAAATCAAAAATATCTTTAACAGTCATAGCCTACGCCTTTTTCGCAAAGGAATCCTTAAGCGCTACCGTGCGGTTAAATACGGTTTTTTCCTCGTTGCTGTCGGGGTCAACGCAGAAATAGCCCTGTCTCATAAACTGGAAGATGTCGCCCGCCTTGACCTTTTTAAGGGAATTATCAAGCTTGCAACCGGTAAGCACAGTAAGCGAATCGGGATTAAGGTTATCCGCAAAGGAGGAAACGCCCTCTTCGTCGCTGGGGTTGGGAACGTTGAAAAGGCGGTCGTAAAGCCTTACTTCACAGTCAAAGGAGCTTGCCGCGCTTACCCAATGAAGCGTGCCCTTTACCTTTCTGCCGTCGGGTGTCTCGCCGCCGAAGCTTTCGGGATCATAGGTGCAGTGTACGGCGGTTATATTGCCGTCTTCATCGGTTTCGTGGGAGGCGTACTTAATGTAATACGCGCCCTTTAGGCGAACCTCCTTTGTCGGGCAGAGACGGAAGTATTTACCCGGGGGGTCTAACATAAAATCGTCCTGCTCGATAAATATTTCCTTGGAAAAGGTAACAGAACGCTTGCCGAGTTCGGGCTTAGCGGGGTTAATATCAACCGCAATTTCCTCGGTTTTGCCCTCGGGGTAATTGTCGATTATAATTTTAAGCGGTCTTAAAACTGCCATTGCGCGCTCTGCGTTTTCGTTTAAATAATCCCTTACGCAGGACTCCAATAGTGCGTAATCAATAACGCTGTATGCCTTTGAAACGCCGATTTTTTCAACGAAATCGCGTATTGCCTTTGCGGGATAGCCGCGCCGTCTCATTCCGCAGATTGTCGCCATTCTCGGATCGTCCCAGCCCGAAACCAGACCGTCGTTTACAAGCTTTAGGCATTTGCGCTTGCTTGTAAGGGTGTAGTTTACGTTCATACGCGCAAACTCGATTTGTCTTGGCGGATTCGGAATATCAAGCGCCTCTAAAAACCAGTTGTATAGCGGGCGGTGATTTTCAAATTCGAGCGAGCAAAGGGAGTGGGTGACGCCCTCTTTAGCGTCGCTTAGAGGGTGGGCAAAATCGTACATAGGATAAACGCACCATTTGTCTCCCGTGCGGTGATGGCTCGCCTTCATAATGCGGTAGATAATCGGGTCGCGCATATTAAGGTTTGAAGACGACATATCGATTTTAGCCCTTAAAACCATAGCGCCGTTGTCAAACTCGCCCTCGGTCATACGGCGGAAAAGGTCTTTTGTTTCTTCTATAGGTCGGTTTCTGTAGGGGCTTTCCTTGCCCGCCTCGGTTAATGTGCCGCGCATTTCGCGAATTTCGTCCGCACTGCTCTCGTCAACATAGGCAAGACCCTTGTCGATAAGCTTTAAGGCGCAGTTATAAAGAAAATCAAAATAATCCGAGGCAAAATACACATTGTCCCAATGAAAGCCTAACCATTTAATATCTTCCTCGATCGCCTCTATATACTCAACGTCCTCCTTTACGGGGTTGGTGTCGTCAAAGCGGAGGTTACATTTTCCGCCGTATTTCTCGGCGGTGGCAAAATCGATTGAAATCGCCTTTGCGTGACCTATGTGCAAATATCCGTTAGGCTCGGGCGGAAAACGGGTCTGTACGTGGGAATACACGCCCTCCTTTAAATCCTCGTCAATAAAATCGTGTATAAAATTAGAGGGTGCTGAATTTTCCTCGTTTTTAATTATGTCTGACATAAAGATAACTCCTTAAAATGAATTAATCGCCGCGTCAATGCGGGAGATACAGGTATCATACCCCAAAACCTGCATAATACTGCAAAGGTCGGGGGTGTTGCGCCTGCCTGTGACTGCAATGCGCAGTACCGTGCTTAAATCGCCCGCGTGACCCTTATAGCTTTGGGGGTCTGCCTTGTATTGCTTTGTTTCAGATGCAAAGCCGATTTCGGGGGCGATTTGCTTTATTCTGTCAAACCATTGCTGTCGGTCGTCCGACAAGTTGTAAACCGATTTGTACTTTTTAAGGAACTCCGCCGCGTCCTCTGGGGCGATATTTTCGGGCAGAGTTGAATCGGGTGTGTAGAGCCTATCAAAAAAGAAGGAGAAATAGTCCTTTGCCTCGCTCCATTTAGCAATATCCTTGCGGGGTTTCGGAACATCGCGGTCGATTGAAAGCATAGCTTTTGTATAATCGGGCTTTTCGGTAAGAAGCTCATAGAATTCGGGGTCAAATTCCTTTGCCCAGTCGGTTAGCTTGTTATAAACCGTGCCGCTGTCAAGCTTTGAAATAACCGTTTTGGATACGTCATTAAGCTTATCCGAATCAAAGAGTGCGCCCGAAACGCTCATTTTCTTTAAATTAAACTTAAAATCCTTATATGATTTATCGGGATTAGCCCTGCGCCAATCCTCAAAATCGGAGGCGGCTATGGTCATAAGATATTCGATAACGCTTTCGCTGTCATACCCCTGCTCGGCAAAGAAATGCACCGCCGCCTCGGGGTCCTTGCGCTTTGAAATCTTGCGCTTTGCGCCGCCGTCCAGCTTCATAATAGGGGAGATATGCCCGTATTTTGGCGGCTTAAAGCCTAACAGCTTAAACAGCTGGATGTGCTTAGGTACAGAGGAAATCCACTCGTCGCCGCGGAGCACGTGGGTAGTGTGCATTAAGTGGTCGTCTACCGCGTGGGCGAAATGATAGGTCGGTATGCCGTCCGACTTTAAAATAACGAAATCCTCGTCGTTCTCTGGCATTTCAATTTTTCCCTTAACGCAGTCGTCAAATACAATTCTGTTTTCCTCGTTACCGGGGGATTTAAGGCGAACCACATAGGGCTTGCCCTCGTCTATTAAAGCCTTCGCCTCTTCAAAGGTAATATCACGGTGCTTTGCCCATTTGCCGTGATAGCCCGTGCGCTCCTTTTGCTCCTCTTGAATTTTACGTACCTCGTCTAATTCCTCGGCGGTGCAGAAGCAGGGGTAGGCAAGCCCCTGTCTTATAAGGGACTTTGCGTAGGTCTGATAAATCTCGGCGCGCTCGCTTTGCTTATACGGTCCGTACTCGCCCGACTGCTTATCGGGAGAAACAAAGCCCTCGTCAATAGTTATTCCGAAACGGTCAAGACCCGAAATAATGTCCTCTATACCGCCCTCAATTTCGCGCTTTTTATCGGTGTCCTCAATTCTGGTGTAAAACACCCCTCCTGTAGAGGTCGCGGTTATGCGGTTTACAAGGGCGGCGAAAAGCGTACCTAAATGAAGATACCCTGTAGGGCTGGGGGCTATTCTTGTTACCCTCGCCCCCTCGGGGAGGGTGCGGGGCTTATATAATTCCTCATAATAATCGGGGGTTTTATCAATATCGGGGAGCAATAGCTCCGCCATTTTCTCGTTGTCGTTCATAGTTCTCTCCTAAAGAAATTAATCGTTCTGCAAAAGCTTGTTGAGCTCGCGCATAAAGGTGTTAATATCCTTAAACTGGCGGTAAACCGAGGCAAAGCGAACATACGCCACCTCGTCTATCTTCTTAAGCTTTTCCATAACAAGCTGACCGATTTTTTCACTGCTTACCTCGCGGTCGAGGGAGTTTTGCAATACCGTCTCGATTTCGTCAATCATATTGTCGAGCGTGTCGATTGATACGGGGCGCTTTTCGCAGGCGCGAAGAAGTCCCGTCATAAGCTTGTCCCTGTTAAAGGTCTCGCGCGACTTATCCTTTTTAATAACAATAATCGGCAGACTTTCGATTATTTCATAGGTGGTAAAGCGCTTAGAACACTGCAGACACTCGCGGCGGCGGCGTATGCGCTGACCCTCGTCGGTCGGTCTCGAATCGATTACCTTGCTTTCTTCAAATCCGCAGAAAGGACATTTCATATGGGCTGCTCCTTTAAAAGTAATAATATATATTTCAAAAAGTACTTGTATTATACTATATATGGTGGTAAAATACAAGCATAAAATACGGCAAAAAGCCGATAAATACACTATTTAAGGAGAAAATATGAACGCTTTTCAGTTAAAGACCCCCGAAAAGGGAGACACAGTCGCAACAATGCATACAAATATGGGAGATATAAAAATAAAGCTTTTCCCCGACAAGACCCCTAAAACCGCGGAAAACTTTATCACCCACGCTAAAAACGGCTATTATGACGGGCTTAAATTCCACCGTGTTATTAAGGACTTTATGATTCAGGGCGGCGACCCGCTTGGTACGGGTATCGGCGGCGAATCCATTTGGGGCGGAAAGTTTGAGGACGAGTTTGATACCGAGCTTCACAATCTTCGCGGCGCGCTTTCAATGGCTAATGCAGGCCCTAACACCAACGGCAGTCAGTTCTTTATCGTTCAGGCTAACGAGGCTCCCGCGAATATGCTTGAACAGATGGAGGAGCTTACAGACAGCGGCTTTCCCCGCGATATAATAGAGGCGTACAGGGAATTAGGCGGCACGCCCTGGCTTGACTTCCGCCACACCGTTTTCGGTCAGGCTTTTGAGGGGTTAGAGATAGTTGATAAAATCGCCGAGGTCGAGACCGTTAACGATAAGCCCTGTGATGACGTAATTATCACCTCAATAGATATTGAAGTGCTTTAAATAGTATTTGTAGGGTAATATAATGGATATAAAATCGTTTTGTATATTATTAATTCCGTTTTTAGGTACGGTTTTAGGCTCCGCCTGCGTTTTCTTTATGAAAAACGGAATGAGCGACAGGTTACAGCGCTCGCTCTCGGGTTTTGCGGCGGGGGTTATGACGGCGGCTTCGGTCTGGAGCCTGTTAATTCCCGCGCTTGAACAGGCGGAAAATATGGGCAAATGGTCCTTTGTACCCGCCGCCGTGGGCTTTTGGGCTGGAATTTTATTCCTTTTACTGCTCGACCGTATAATTCCGCATCTTCATATAAACGAGGATAAGGCGGAGGGTCCTAAAAGCAAGCTTCAAAAAACCACAATGCTGGTGCTTGCGGTAACCCTACATAATATACCCGAGGGAATGGCGGTCGGCGTGGTTTTCGCAGGCTTTCTTTCGGGCAATTCGGGTATTACCGCCGCGGGAGTGCTTGCGCTTTCCTTGGGTATCGCAATCCAGAACTTCCCCGAGGGCGCGATTATTTCAATGCCGCTTAAAGCCGAGGGTGTGAGCAGATCGGGCGCCTTTTTAAGGGGCGCGCTTTCGGGTATAGTAGAGCCTATAGGCGCGCTTATAACCCTTGCGGCGGCAAAGCTGGTTCTGCCCGCGCTTCCGTATTTTTTAAGCTTTGCGGCGGGTGCTATGCTTTATGTTGTTGTGGAGGAGCTTATCCCCGAAATGTCGGCGGGGGAGCATTCCAATATAGGAACGGTCTTTTTTGCCGTCGGCTTTTGTCTAATGATGATTTTAGACGTGGCGTTGGGGTGATTTTTGTATAATATAGAAATCAAACATTAAAAACGGCAGGAGCAAGCCCCTGCCCTACATAGAAGAATAAAACTTGTATCGCGGGACGGTGTGGGCACCGTCCCCTACATTTATCATCGGAGATTGCGTAGGGTACTGCCCCAATCGTCCCGTTTTTTTTGTTTGATCAGATTACATACCCGCCGTTAATACCTAAAATCTGTCCTGTTATGTATTCGGCGTCGGGGGAGGAGAGGAAGTAGGCGGCGGCGGCGATTTCGTCCGCGCTGCCCATTCTGCCTAAGGGGATTTCCTCAACAAAGCTGTTAAGCTCCTCGACCGAAAGGTTAGAGTTCATTGCGGTTTCAATAAGCCCCGGGGCTATGCAGTTAACGGTAATTCCGCTGGGAGCTAACTCCTTTGCAAGCGCCTTTGTAAGACCGATAACACCCGCTTTTGCGGCGGAGTAGGCTACCTCGCAGGAGGCGCCGACCTGTCCCCACATAGAGGAAATGTTAATTATTCTGCCCGACTTTTGATTCACCATAACAGGTGTCACCGATTTACAGCAGTTGAAAACGCCCTTTAAATTAACGTCGATAATCTTATCAAAATCAATCTCGTCGGTGTCGGTTATAAGGCCTTGAAAAGCTATTCCCGCATTGTTTATCATCACGTCCACCGAGCCGAATTTGTAAAGGGTTTCCTTTACCATTAAATCGACCTCCATTTTATTGGCGACATTAGCCTTTTGGGCGATACATGAGTAGCCGTTGCTTACAAGGGAGCGGCAGAGGATATTCGCCGACTCGTAGGATTCGTTATAATTGATTACCACGTTATAGCCCTTTTGAGCAAAGAGTATAGCTGTCGCCGCTCCGATACCTTTTGATGAGCCCGTAACAATAACCGTTTTTTTCATATATATCAACTCCGCATTTTGCTTTGAAACAAGTATAACATATTATAAAAAATTTTTAAAGCCCTAATTACAATAAATTGAGTTAACATAAACCTTTTATACGCACATATTGTGTGGTTAACATAATCAGTTTACATAATATTTTACCGTCTTACAATTTGCAGTTGACATAATTACAAAAATGTAGTATAAATATAATATCGACTTTTAAATAGGCGTTTTTGCTTTGGAATTTATGTTAACTAAGCTTGCGATTTTTACGGGAATTATGCAAATAAGTTTACATAATATATTATCTGTCTCTTATACACATCTCCGAGCCCACGAGACCTCTCTACATC
>CAMCIX010000077.1 GCA_945875045.1 uncultured Clostridia bacterium
GAGATGTAGAGAGGTCTCGTGGGCTCGGAGATGTGTATAAGAGACAGGGACGTTACCGACATTGCCTCCCTTAAGGGTAAGACGATTTATGCAACAGGTCAGGGCGCAAACCCCGAATATATCATCAACTACGTTTTGGAAAAGAACGGCCTTAAGGTAGGCGAGGACGTAACTATTAACTTTGTTTCCCAGCCGACCGAGCTTGTAACTGCCTTTGCACAGAATGAAAAGGCTATAGCAATAGCTCCCCAGCCTGTTGCCACGACCATCACCGTTAAAAACGAGGGCGCGAAAATTGTGCTCGATATGAACGACGAGTGGGAGAAGGTAAGCGACGCGAAGCTTGTTATGGGCTGTATTGTAGCCCGCAAGGAATATATCGAACAGAATCCCGACGCGGTTAAAATTTTCCTTGAGGAATACAAGGACTCTGTAAACAGCGTCAACAGCGATGTCGATACCGCCGCCGCTCTCTGCGTGAAATACGGCATTGTAGCCGCCGAGCCAATTGCTAAGAAGGCTATTCCCTACTGCAATATAGTATTTGAGGACGGAAGCGCGCTTAAAAATGACCTTTCTGCGTACCTTAAGTTCCTCTTTGACCGCAACCCCGCAAGCGTTGGCGGACAGTTGCCCGACGACAACTTCTATTATGAAGCAAAGTAATATTAAAAAGGTAATTAAATGGACTGCCGTATCGCTGCTTTGGCTTGCGGTATGGCAGTTATCCGCCGCCGCCGTCGGACAGGAGCTCTTAATCCCCTACCCGAAGGCGGTTCTTTTAACACTTTGGGAGCTTGCCCGCACCGCCGAATTTTGGCGCGCGGTTCTGTTTTCAATGCTTAGAATTACGGCGGGATATTCCCTCGGAGTGGTAATAGGCACGGCGGGGGCGGTGCTAACCGCGAGGTTCGCGGTTTTCAAGGCAATCTTTTCGCCGATACTTCACCTTATAAGGGCGGTGCCTGTCGCCTCCTTTATAATATTAGCGCTGGTCTGGATAAAAAGCGCTTATCTCGCAGTTTTTATATCCTTTCTTATGGTACTACCGATTATCTGGACAACCGTGCAAAGCGGTATAGAGGGTCTTGACCGTAAATACCTTGAAATGGCACAGGTTTTCGGGCTGAGCTCCGCTAAGACCCTTTTTCAAATTAAAATTCCCTTTATTTTGCCCTCGTTTATCGCCTCGGCGACCTCGGCGCTCGGCTTTGCGTGGAAATCAGGGGTTGCGGCGGAGGTTATCTGCCGTCCCGCAAATTCGCTTGGCAAGCTGTTACAGGACGCAAAGCTGTATCTTGAAACCCCGCGGGTTTTCGCCGTTACAGCTACGGTCGCCCTCCTGTCTCTTTTACTTGAGCTTATTATAAAGCGGGTTACAAGGAGGTTTTCAAATGATAAGCATTGAAAATATATCCTTTTCCTACGGCGAAAAAAGGGTCCTTGAAAACCTTTCGCTTGAAATCGGCAAAGGCTCGCGGATTTGCTTTTTCGGGGAAAGCGGGTGCGGAAAAACCACCCTTTTAAGGCTGATTTTGGGACTTGAAAAGCCCCAAAGCGGAACAATAAAAAAGGACGGAGCCTTGCGCTCGTCCGCAGTATTTCAGGAAAACCGACTTTTACCCTTTAAAACCGTATTACAGAACATAACCCTTATCGGTGCGGACGAAGGCGCCGCTCTTGACCGCTTAAGGGCGCTCGGTATCGAAGCCGCCGCCGACAGCTTTCCCTCTGATTTGTCGGGCGGTATGCAGCGCCGAGCCGCGATAGCACGCGCCCTTTGCGCCGAATACGATTACCTTGTTCTCGACGAGCCGTTCACAGGTCTTGACGGGGCTAACGCCTCCGCCGCCGCACGGCACATTTCCGAAAGCCTTAAGGAGAGGGCATTAATTTTAGTAACCCATTCAAGGGCGGAAGCGGAAATGCTCGGTGCACAGATAATAGACATAACCGAAAAACCGCATATTTAAGAATGTAAGGAATAAATATTTACGGCGGGAGCTTGTTGTCTCCCGCCGTTTTTACGCCTTAAAAACCGCCTTTAAAACCGAGCCTATTTTCGGCGAGGTGCCGTAAAGCAAAACGCCCACGCGGTATATCCTTGCCGACAATACGCCTACCCCGACAACCGACCCGATAAGCACTAAAACCGAGATTACGATTTGGTAAATCGGCACGGTACTCATCGCAATCCGCGTAAACATCGCCATGGGCGAGGTAAAGGGTACGAAGGAGCATATGACCATAATCGGCGCGTCCACATTTCCGCTTGACATAGATACCATCACGACAATAAAAGCGATTATGAAAAGCATTGTTATCGGCATTACGGCGGTGTTAATATCCTCAAGCTTTGATACCGTAGAGCCGACCGCGCCGTACATAAAGGCGTAGATAAAGAAGCCCAGTACGAAGAAAAGGAGCATAAACAAAAGCAGATCGAGCGGTATTCCGAAAATCGAGTCTATTATCATATTGTCGCTCCAATAGCTCTTGTTAAGGTTGTAGAAAAGGAACGCCGAGCCGAAAACACATACAAGCTGAATAAGCCCCGCAAGGCAGGAGGCAATAACCTTTCCGAACATCATAGCCGTGGGCTTTGCAGAGGTGACAAGCAGCTCCATAGCGCGGGAGCTTTTTTCGGACGCCACGTTTGTCGCCACCATCTGCCCATAAAGCAGAATAACCATATACAGCGCAAAAATCATTATATATGTATAGAAAAAGTTTTTAAACTGATCCTTGCCGAGACTTTCGGTTTCGTGGCTGATTTCAACCGAAAGTATATCCTCCGCCTGTTCGGGTGAGACGCCTTTTGCCGTCATCTCCTTTAGTTGGTAGAGGTTTTGCAAAACCGCGTCCGCGGCGTAGGTGTTTTCGTCATGCATCGAAAGATTATCGACAAAATAGGTGTATGAGGTAAGCCCGTCAAGCGCAAAGCCGCACTCGGCAATACCGTCCGAAACGCTCTGCTTAATCTCCTCCTTATTATCGGCGACAAGGACCTCATAATCGGCAAATGCGGAGGAAAAGACCTCCCTTGCAAGCTCGGCGGTTTCCTTTGTATCGGCTGAAACAAGCATAACCGCGCGGTCATCAGCGGAGCCCGTCTGCTCGCCGCTGTCAAATACCGCGGCAATTCTCGGAAAAAACATAACCGCGGCGATAAGCAGCATAAGAAATACGGTTATTCCCACAAACGCCTTGTTTATAAAATAATTCTTAAGCTCAAAATTAAAAATTGTTTTAAACTGCTTCATTTACCTACTCCCGCTCCCCCGCGTACTCTACGAAAATATCGTTTAGCGACGGCTCGAAAACCTTAATTCCGTCTATGTCGTATTTTTCGGTAAGACGGCGCATAACCGGATTTTTCTCCTCGGGAGAAGAAAGGGTAATCAAAAGCTCGCCGCCGTCCAAGTACTTAGCCGAAAAATCAGGGTCGTTTAATATAAGCTCCCTCTGCGGTGAAGAAACCGTAAGCTTATCCCGTCTATAACTGCGTTTAATTTCGCGCAGTTCGCCGCAAACCGCCGCTTTTCCTCCGTTCAAAATTGCAATGCTGTCGCAAAATTCCTCTATGTAATTCATCTGGTGGCTTGAGAAAAGCAGGATTTTGCCCTTCCCGATTTCTTCCTTTACAACCTCTTCCAACAGCATTGCGTTTACGGGGTCAAGACCCGAAAACGGCTCGTCAAGTATTACTATATCGGGGTTGTGGGCAACCGCAGTCACAAGCTGGATTTTTTGCTGATTGCCCTTTGAAAGGGTGTCGAGCCGCTTGTCGCGGTATTCGGTCATATTAAGTCTATTAAGCCAGTAATCTACCGCCTTTACAGCGTCGGTGCGGTTCATACCCTTAAGCTGAGCGAAAAAGACAAGCTGCTCCGAGATTTTCTTTTTAGGGTAAAGCCCACGCTCCTCGGGAAGATAGCCGATTCCAACCTTTGAATAGTCAATCGGCTTGCCGTCAATCAAAACTTCGCCGCCGTTCGCGGGAAAAACGTTCATTAAAATGCGAATAGTCGTGGTTTTGCCGGCGCCGTTTCTGCCTAAAAGTCCGAACGCCTTGCCGCCCTCTGTCGAAAAAGAAATCCCCTTTAAAACCTCTTTCTCGCCGAAGCTTTTATAAATATTTCTCAATTCAAGAAGCATATCTGCCCTCCTGCCTGCTCTGACCGATTAACGCTTAAGCTTTTTTAATATTCTGCCCACGGTCTGGTCGGTAAGCTCCTTTACAAGCGGCTCCTTTACAAGATATAAAACACCACCGTAAAGTCCGAAGAAGAGCGCGGCGCTTACCGCCAAGGTTAAAAACGAGCCTAAGTCGCTTAATAATATATCCGCCCACAGGACGTATGAATACAAACCGTCTTAAGCGTATAAAATTCATAAGACTTGAGACGGATATTTTCAACGCCGTAAACAGGCATTATCACAGAAAAAAGCAACTTATTCTCCATATTACACCCTCAAACAGCCGCACTATCTGTTCGCTTTAAGGCGTGCAAACAGCTTTGTATTACCTGATTTTACACGGGAAATTAATTTCCCCTCTAAATAGGTAAGCAAAGTATTATTCCACTTAATCGGCATTAGCATAAGCTTCATATATTTTGAGTTGGGGTTGGCGGCTTTCACCGCTTCCCTTGCGCGGTCAGAGGAAATCATTTTTTTTATTTCCGCCTTTTTTTCCTTTGAGGAAAGGGTGCAGTTGCGGTTGGTCACATTTTCAATGCAGCCGATAACCCGCTCGATATATCTTCTTGCAAGAAACTCGCGAATCTCGGGCGAATCGGTTTTCCAATGCTCGTAAAGCTCGAGCATCCAGGAATGCTCCTCCTCGCGCTTTCGGAACATATCCGCGCGGTATTTCGCGGTCTCGCTCTCGCCGCGCTTGCGGATAAAGTGATAATACTTCTCGGAAGTAACCGTCACCCGCTCAACGTCCCGCACAACGCTTAAATTAAAGGGGAAATCGTCCCAGAAGGTCTCGGGGAAATAGAGCTTGTTTTCTAAAATATAGCTCGACAGATAAAGCTTGTTCCAAGGTGTATAAAGCAGGTTTTTATCAAACAGCTTATGGGCGTTTTGCCTAAATTCGCGGCTGTTTTTATAAACCGCGCTCTCGCAAAACTGCTGCTGTGAATATTTTTCGGTATCCGAATAATATGTGTCGATATAAAAGCCCGCGACTACGAGCTGGGCGTTATCCCGCTCGGCTAGGTTATACATATCCTCAAGCATTGTCGGCTCCGCCCAGTCGTCGGAGTCCATAAAATACATATACTTGCCCCTTGCCTTATCGATAGCGACGTTTCTTGCGCTCGGGGCGCCGCCGTTTTCCTTGTGGATAACAATAATTCTCGGATCCTTTGCGGCGTATTCGTCGCAGATTTCACCGCTCCTGTCCTTTGTGCCGTCGTCAACGCAGAAAAATTCCCAATCGGTTAAGGTCTGGTTCTTAATACTCTCAATCGCCTTGCCGACATAATCCTCAACGCCGTAAACAGGCATTATAACGCTAACTTTTATCTCGCTCATTATTTTCCAAACTCCCTGTCGGTAAGCTCCAGCGCGGAGGCTATAACCTTATCCATATCGTAATATTTGTATTCAGCCAAACGGCCGCCGAAAAGCATATTTTCCTTTTTGTCCGCCAATTCCTTATATTTGCCGAAAAGCTCGGTATTTCTTTCGTCGTTTATAGGGTAATAGGGCTCCATACCCTCTTTCCAATCGGCAGGGTATTCGCGGGTTATCACGGTCTTATCGCTTACCGTGCTTTCAAAATGCTTATGCTCGATAATGCGGGTATAGGGTATTTCGCGCTCGGTATAATTAACCACCGCAACGCCCTGATGGTTTTCTTCGTCCAAAAGCTCGGTTTCGAACCTAAGGCTTCTGTATTCAAGCTTGCCGTAGCAGTAATCAAAAAGGGAATCGAGAGTGCCCGTATAAAGCACCTTATGAGCCATAGCGTCAAACCTCTCGCGGTCGGAGTTGTAGTCGGTATTAAGCATAACGTCGCAGTCGCCGAAAAGCTTGTCCGTCAACACATTGTAGCCGCCTATCGGTATGCCCTGATAGGGGTCATTAAAATAGTTGTTATCGTAAATATATCTTACGGGCAGACGCTTGATAATAAAGCTCGGAAGCTCCTTACAGCTTCTTCCCCACTGCTTTTCGGTATAGCCCTTAATAAGCTTGCGGTAAATATCCTCGCCCACAAGGCTTATAGCCTGCTCCTCAAGGTTTTTAGGCTCGCCCTTTACGGCAGAGCGCTGTTTTTCAATAATAGCCTTTGCCTCGGCGGGGGTTCTTATACCCCACATTTTGCTAAAGGTATTCATATTAAACGGAAGATTATACATTTCTCCCTTATAACAGGCGACAGGGCAGTTGGTATAGCGGTTAAACTCCGCAAGGGAATTTACAAATTCCCAAACGCGGCGGTTGGAGGTGTGGAAGATATGGGCGCCGTACTTGTGCACATGTATACCGCAGACGTCCTCGCAATAAATATTCCCTCCCAAGTGGGGTCTTTTTTCAATAACAAGACATTTTTTGCCGTTTTTTTGGGCTTGATATGCAAACACGGCAGAAAAAAGCCCTCCGCCAACCAGAAGATAATCGTATTTTTTCATAATGCGGTTAATCTCTCTTCCATTATTAATTGTTAAAAACATTATACTAAGTCTACATATAAAAGTCAACCGAAATTCGGCAAATCCGCCCTTGCGCCTGTTTCGCACAGCGCAATAAAAGGGAGCGAATTTTTACCCGCTCCCTTTTATTATAACACTGTTTGCATAGATTTATCGGCTCTTCGGAATAACTTAAATTAAATAACGCGACTCTGTGATAAATTCCGTTTCAAGCTTATTTTTATTTGCCTTAAGAAAGTCTGCGGTATAGCGGTTAAGATAATCAGCCTTGCTTTTAATGCTTTCGTACTCCATATTCTCGTTATAATAGTTTATATCTGTAGAAGAATATCCGTCAAAGCCTGCAAGGGTGACTTTTTTGACATTCAAATCCATAAGCGCCTTTAAAAACATTATAAAAGAATTGTCAAGAATTTCGGAGTCTTTATCCATAAGCGTACTGAAGTTAAGAGTATAAGCAAAGGATCCTGTCACCGTTGCGGTAACATTAGATGCTGTCTCTTATACACATATCCGAGCCCACGAGACCTCTCTACATCTCGTAT
>CAMCIX010000078.1 GCA_945875045.1 uncultured Clostridia bacterium
CGTTCGCCGTTATAGGTAATGCCGCCCCATTCGGAATTTAATACCGTCCCGTTCTTTAGTGTAACAGTAAATTTCGGAGTGTAGCTGTAACGATAATATTCAACTCTATTTCCTGTCTCGGGATTATAGTTGGTTTGTTTATATCTGTTCATACCCTCAATAATAGATATTTTTCCAACCTCAACCTTTGCAACGGGACATTTCATAATTTTCACCTCAAAAGAGGTTTCAAAGCCCAATATATTTGCTGTTACGGTATGCGTCCCTACGCCCCACTGATTGGTGTAGCTTTGACCGTCGAAATAGGAAAGGTAATACCGTTGTTCGTTATAGATAATTCCGCCCAATTCTGAATTTAATACCGTTCCGTCCTTTAGCGTAACAGTAAATTTGGGTTCGTAGCTGTAACGGTAATATTCAAGATCATAGTTTCCCGTATCGGGATTATACTCGGTTTGTTTATATCTGTTCATACCCTCAAAAATAGAAATTTTTTCAACCTCAACCTTTGCAACGGGCGTTTCCGTAATCTCCACTTCAAAAGAGGTTTCAAAGCCCATTATGCTCGCTGTTACTGTATGTATTCCGGCACCCCATTGATTATTGTAGCTTTGACCGTCGGAATAAGAAAGGTTGTACTGTTCGCCGTTATAGTTAATACTGCCCATTTCCGAATTTAAGACATCACCGTTTTTCAGCGTAACAGTAAACTGCGGCATATACATATAGCCGTAATATCTATATTCTTCACCTGTTTCAGGGTCATAGTATGTAGACCACCACCTACTCGTACCCTCCATAATTGAAATTTTTTGAAACTCGACGCTTTCCACCTCGGGCGTCGAACCCTCTGCCAATGCTGTAATCGGCAGAGGTAAAACCGTTATTAAAACCGCTAACAGCAACGCCAGATGCTTTTTTAAATTTTTCACGCAGAACAACTCCTTACAAATTAATTATGCTTATTGCAAGTCTCGGGTATATTATCCGAGGCAAAATAGCCCATATCAGCCCTTCGGCATTTTTCAGAAAACAACATTCCGCTATCAAGGCAGTACGCCGCTTTCTTTATTTCGGCGCAGCTTGGATAATTCTTTTTCGCCGAGTTATCAAAGCCGCTTACCGCTTCGGAAAAAATCTCGCAGGCATTGTTTTTCACAAGCTCGGTTCCGTGCCATACCGCACAGGTGTATTGCGGAGTAAATCCGACAAACCAGTTGCCTAAATCTCCCGTTCCCGTCTTTCCTCCGACCGAAACACCCTCGCACCGCGCGTTTTCGCCGGTTCCGCCCGCGGTGACAACATTTTGCAGTAATCTGTTCATAATATACGCTGTCGAGCTTTTTATAACCTGCTTTTCCTCCGATTTATTTTCATAAACCGTTTCTCCGCTTTTATCGCAGATTTTAAGCACCGTATGCGGCTTGCGGTAGCTCCCGCCGGTTGCGAAAATCTGATAATAGCCCGCCATATCAGCAGGGCTTACCCCCTCGTAAAGATGACCGAGCGCAACATTGCCGATAACCTCGTCCTCGCCGTAAAGCTCCGCCTTTTTCTTTTCAAAATCAAGCGTAAGCCCAAATTTACTCTCTAAAAAATCCAGCGAATTTTTAACCCCCACAGTCTGCATACAGCGCACCGCCACGGTGTTGAGAGAGGTTTTAATTGCATACGCTAAGCTTGTGTTTTCGTTTGTATAAGTCTTTGTTGCGTTTACAGGCCAATCATACTTTTGCCCGTTTTCACCCTCGATTTTCTTAATCGGAGAATCGGGATAAACCGTGGACCAATCCGCAAGCCCGTTTTCTATCGCGGGGGCGTAAGCGCACAGCGGCTTAAAGGAGGAATAAGGCGGCGTCTTTTCGGTCGCGAAATTTACATAATTCCCATCAATCGATCCTGAGCTGTATAACGCCAGTAAATTACCCTGCAAATCAGTAACTGCGCAGCCGAAATCAAGCTCTTTAATGCCTCGGCTTTCATACGCCTTTTTAACCGACTCAAACACCCTGTCATCAAAAGCGGTATATACCGTACATTCGTTTTTAAGCAGATACTCTCTGGCTTTTTTTACGGTACAGCCCTGCGCTTCGGCTACAGCCGACTCACTTTCGGACAGAACTGCCTCAAGATATGCCCGACGGTCATTTCCCTCAAGCTCTGTACGTCCGTCCGAAATGCTTTGGAGTGTGGCAAGCTCCCCGCCGTTTATATCTTTTATTTGCAATTTTTTCCCCTTGCCCTGCGAACAGCCTGAAATAATTATCAATTCTGCGAAAATAACCGCCGTAAGAAAAAACGCCGTAATTTTTTTCATTATTTTGCCGTCACCTCCGATTTAAGATACTCCTCAATGTCATCAGGCAGGCGGGTTTCGGGCTGATCCTTAATTTTAGCGCCGAGGTTGCTTAGCCTGTCCTTTGCCGTATGAACCGAGTAAGCCGCCGATTTAAGCTCTTTAAGGCAAATCTGCGCGCTCGAAGTATCCCCCGACCTGTTATAAAGCGTTATTCCCGTAATAAGCATATAGCAGTATTCCTTATATTCCTCATATGCAAAGGGAGCTTTTTCAAAAATCTGCCGTTTATATTCAATTACCTTTTTAAAATCACCTGCCGAATAGGCCTGTCTTGCCTTTACGGTGTATGCAATAGGTACATACTCGTT
Source organism: uncultured Clostridia bacterium (assembly GCA_945875045.1). Classification (GTDB taxonomy): domain Bacteria; phylum Bacillota; class Clostridia; order Oscillospirales; family Acutalibacteraceae; genus UBA737. Next base: position 2,668 of record CAMCIX010000078.1, read on the forward strand.
GCGACTGATAATACCGTCGGCGATTTTTCCCGCTTTTTCAGTATCCTTTTCAATTATAAGAAGTTGAGTTTGGGTGCGGGTATCAAAGGGATAAAGAGAATTTGCCGCCTCATATTTCCCAAAATGCGAAAGGGCAAGCGAAATACCGAAATAAACGCAAACAATTGCCGCCAAAAAGCTTATCCCGCCGACCGCCTCGCTCTTTTTTAAGGAGTATTCCTTCCCCGTGCCGTAATCGGTGAAAAGGAGCAGAAGCATAAACACCGCAATAAACTGCAGGTCAAAATCAAAACAGCAATGAAGCGCGGTGACGGCAAGAATAACCCGCTTATAAAAGGGCTTTTTTCCGCCGAAAACCGATTTTATAATTGCCGCCGCGAAAAGCAGAGCGGGCAACCAGCCTACGTCGAGCGAAAGCTGTAAAAAGTCGTTATGTATATACATTACCGAATACACGCCGGTCTGCACCGACTGCTGTATATAGTAGTATCCCATATACCCAAGCCCGAAGGGGTGCTTTAATATAAGCGGAAGTGCGTCCTTAAAATACAAAAGCCGTCCTATAAAGGTGCTTTCGTTAAGGGATATGGTTAAAAATCTTCCGAAAGCATTATCGCCGCCCGAAGCTGCGGCAAAAATCACCGCACCTACCGCCAGAAGACCGAAAACCGCCGCCGCAAACAGCTTTATCCGACGATTTTTTACGGTGAAAATCAAAACCGCATTAGCCGAAACAGCCAGCACAAACACCGTTCGACTGCCCGAATACATAATTCCGAAAAGCAAAACGGCGATTACCGCAAAATCAAGTACACGAAGCTTTGGTCTTGAAAGGGCAATAAGCTCCGATATAAGGGCAAAGAGCGCGAAGGTGTTTGGGTATTCGAAAAAGCCCGCAAGTCTGCCGGAGACCGAGAAAAAGTCCTCAAAAGCAGGTATCTGCATACCCACAGCCGAAACCGCCGTCATAACCGCGGCTGTGAAAGGAATTCTCGAAATTATGCCGTCAATATTCTCGGTCTGCATTAGCACCAAAAGATAAAGCGGAACGGGCAGGAATTTCATAAAACCTATAACCGCCATACCTCCGTCCACCGCCCAAAAGGCGGTTAAGCCGTAAAAGAGGGCTATACAAAGCACCGAAGCAGAGGTGATATTAAGGCAAAAGCGCATCTGCTTATTCTTAGCCGACTTATATATCAGCCAAATAAGCATTGCCGCCGCCGCGGCGCAAGAAAGATATTCGTGGAATGTGCCGATACAAAACAGACATACTGTTAATAAAATTTCAGCAAAGCTAACCTTCTTAATTTCTTCCGCCGTACTGCTCACCTCTTGCTTCTCTTAACTGCGTCAAATATATAACACTTTATTTCAACGGATAACTATCGGGCAACAGGGTGTAATAAAGCAGATAAATCCTAATATTTTCATATTGACCTCTTTGGTGTTTACTAATAACATAATCCCGATTATGCTGCAAGTTTCATTGTATACATAAAACGAATATAATTTTATTCTTATATTCTATCATACGTATTCCTGAAAATCAAGAATTAAACACCCAAAAAGGAATTGCTTTGAACAGTCTGAAGACTTACAAGCCGAGCTTTGCAGAAGCTATGACGAAATTATTTCGTGGGCAGACCTTTATGACAGCGCGAGCATTGAAGCTAAGAAAATGATTGTAAACAGTATGATAAAACGGATAGATGTGTTCCGCGACTATAAATTAAAAATTGAGTTTAACTTTGATATTAAGCAATTTTTCTTAGGAATTGACAAGGAAATAACATTTGATATGACCGCATAGGCAAAAAGGCAGCCCATTAAAAACGGACTGCCTTTTTGGTTTTTCTACTGTTTTATATAGTCTTTAAACGCGAGAGAAAAAAGTGCAAAAAAATAAGCACCTCAAGCACGCGTCTGCGTACCGAGGCACTCGGTGTGGTGGAGCATAGCGGGATCGAACCGCTGACCTCTACACTGCCAGTGTAGCGCTCTCCCAGCTGAGCTAATGCCCCTTATTGGGTTGTTGGGATTTTTTGCTTTCGCAGGGTGTGTAAGCAAGTTGCTCACGCTCCCGGCTGAGCTATACCCCCGAACAAAATCTATATTACCATAAAAAACTCAAAATAGCAAGGATTTTTTTAATTTTTTTTGAATTTGGGGCTGTAAAAAAATAAATCGGGCTTGTAGGAGTGATTCACGGGACGATGTGGGCATCGTCCCCTACGTATTTAGATATTAGATTTTAGATGTCAGTCATTAGATGCGGAAAGCATAAATGACTTCCCGACGTTAAAAACGGATAATGTAGGGAACGGATTTATCCGTTCCGCATTTCAGACGCTATACGGCGGGAGACAAGCCCCCGCCTTACGTTTGTTAATTAAATTTGTTATCCCTACAAACCCCGATTTTTTCACCGTCCTGCTCTTCTTTATTTACTGCTTATTAAGGTACTCCAAATATTCTTCAAGGCACATATTAAGACGATTCATTTCCTTTGCGGCGTTTATGCCGACAAAGCGGTAATGCCACGATTCGTGAATTACGCCGGTAATCTCCTGCTTTTCGCCGCTGTAACGCATAATAAAGCCGTAATCCGCGGCGTGCTCCTGCATCCATCTATACATCTCGGTGGTTTCAAACTTATCGTCCGCCATATTAAAGTCGGCGGCAAGCCCTGTGTGATGCTCGCTTGTACCCGGTCTTGCTACTACAGTCGCCGCCTCGTCCTCCGCTTTGTCGGCGGGAACACCCTTTGCAATCTGGCAGTCTACCTGCTTTTTAAAAAGCATATTCTGCGTGCTGTAGGAGCGGTAGGGCGACCAAACGTATAGCTTTACTCCGTCCGCCCACGCGGCTTCAATCATCGCCTGCATATAGGGCCAGACGTCCTTATCTATCTGCTTTAGAGAGCCGTTTATATACTTATCGGGAATGGTGGTTAAATTGCCCTCGTAATCGTAATCCTCAGGCAAAGGATTTTCACCGTTTACAAGCAAAAGCTTGGTGTAATTCGCGTCAAGCCCGTTAGGACCTGTGGCGGGATAGCTCGGAGTCGAGGTCTGCTCGGACGAAACATCCGACATATTATCGCTCTGTATACTGCTTACATCAGAGGAGGCGTTATCCTTTTCGCCGCCCGACATTACCGCCTTTACCGCAAAGACGATAAGCAGAATAACAGCCGCTAATATCACGGCGCAGACCGACAGAAAAATCCTGCGCCGTATGATCGCTTTATGTCTTTGAGCTTTAGTCATATTATCCCCTCGCTATTCGTCAAGCTTTAATACCGCCATAAACGCCTCCTGCGGTACCTCGACCGTGCCTAAGCGGCGCATACGCTTTTTGCCCTCTTTTTGCTTTTCAAGCAGCTTTTTCTTTCTCGTTATATCGCCGCCGTAGCACTTTGCAAGCACGTCCTTGCGGAGCGCCTTTACGGTCTCGCGGGCGATAATCTTGCCCGAAACCGCCACCTGTATAGGAACCTCAAAAAGCTGTCTCGGGATATAGTCCTTCAGCTTTTCGGCGATTTTACGCGCCCTTGTATAGGCGTTATCGGAATGAACTATAAAGGAAAGGGCGTCCACAACGTCGCCCGCCAGCATTACATCAAGCTTTACAAGCTTGGACTTTTCGTAGCCCTTTGCCTCGTAATCGTAGCTGGCGTAGCCCTTTGTGCGGGACTTAAGAGCGTCGAAAAAGTCATAGACAATCTCGCCCATAGGCATAACATAGTGAATATCCACGCGGTCGCCCATATATTTCATATCGGTGTAAACCCCGCGCCGCTCCTCGCAGAGCTGCATAATAGCCCCCACATAGTCGCTCGGGCTGTAAATATGCACGTCGGCGACAGGCTCCAACGCCTCGGCTATAACCGCGGGGTCGGGGTAGTTGGTAGGGTTGTCCACCGTCACAGTCTCGCCGTTTGTAAGGACAAACTTATATTCCACACTCGGGGCGGTGGTAACAAGGTCTAAATTGTATTCCCGCTCTAAGCGCTCCTCGATAATCTCCATATGAAGAAGTCCCAAAAAGCCGCAGCGGAAGCCAAAGCCTAAAGCCGTTGAGCTTTCGGGCTCAAAGAGCAAGGACGCGTCGTTAAGGCTTAGCTTTTCAAGCGCGTCGCGAAGGTCGGGGTATTTTGCTCCGTCTGCAGGGTATATTCCGCAGAAAACCACGGGGTTTACCTTGCGGTAGCCCTCGAGCGGCTCGCTTGCGGGATTTTCGGCTAAGGTCACGGTGTCCCCCACCCGCGCCTCGTTTACGGTTTTAATCGAGGCAGTAAGATAGCCAACCTCGCCCGCTTCAAGAACATCGCAGGGCTCCATAGAGGTGGCGCGCTTTCTGCCTATTTCCACCGTGTCGAAATTA
>CAMCIX010000079.1 GCA_945875045.1 uncultured Clostridia bacterium
AGATGTAGAGAGGTCTCGTGGGCTCGGAGATGTGTATAAGAGACAGATCTAAAACGATGTTTTGCAAGACGTGTGATTATTTTCGAAGTAAGAAGTTTTTATTGTTTGTTATTTTATATAACATATTGTTTTTGTGTTCAACAATTCATTTATTTTGTGTAAAGAATACAATATCAGTTCCGTTCGTAGTTGGTGTTCCTTTAATATCAGTGGCCTTATTGGTAGCATGGTACTCTAAGGATCTTGTAGATTGGTCAAACGATAGAAGCAACAAAATAAAGAAATCATTCTCATTTTCAATGAAGATAGCTGGTTTTTTACTGCCAATAGTATGTATTTTCAGTTCCTGCAAATTAGCTGAACTTTACTTTAAAGAAAACATAGCTAAATATGAAATGTTTTTGTGGTGGTTCCTTTTAATTCTTCAATTAGTATTTGTTGCTTTTTATTGTTGTGAGTTAATAGACATAAATAAACCTAATTATGATACCAAGCATAAGGTGCTAACTTTTACATTTATAATAATTCATATAATACAACTTTTCGCAAACATATACTTACTGCTTTTAGCATTCGATCCAAATTCATTACATACAATTAATGCCAATACACCTTTACAATTATGTTTTGATGTTATCTATTTTAAGTATAACTCCGCAGTTTTACGGCATAGTGATACTCGCAAATGGTATGGTATTATTCTAAATGTTTCGCCAAAGGTGTTTGGACTTTCGGGAGAGGAAAAGGTTGATGTTATCAATCTTAAAATCGACCCGATAATGATGGGCTCGTTTTTACAGGCAAAAGGAATTTTTCCTGCCTATCATATGTCAAAAACCTGTTGGATATCTGTGTTGCTTGACGGAACTGTCAGTGAAGAAACCTTATCTTTTTTGATTGATGTCAGTTTTGAACTGACCGATAAGAAGTGCAAAAAATAGTTTTGGAGCATAAAAATGAGTGAACGAAGCCGCTGTAAATGGTGCAACCTTAAAAACACCGCATACATAAAATACCACGACGAAGAGTGGGGTGTGCCCAATTTTGATGAGCAGTATTTATTTGAAATGCTGATTCTCGAATCCTTTCAAGCAGGGCTTTCTTGGGAATGTGTGCTTAATAAACGCGAGGCTTTCCGCAAAGCATTTGACGGTTTTGATGCCGAAAAGATTGCAACTTATGACGACGATAAAATCACCGAACTTCAAAATAATAAAGATATCATCCGCAATAAACTGAAAATCAGGGCAGCGGTAAATAACGCAAAAATCTTTTTAGAAATTCAAAAAGAATACGGTAGTTTCCGTGAGTATCTAAAAGGCTTTACGGGAGAACAGCAGATTATAGAGGTGAACAAAACTACATCGCCTTTGTCGGATGTTTTGTCCGCCGACCTCCAAAAGCGTGGAATGAAATTTGTGGGCAGTACCATTATTTATTCTTATCTGCAGGCAATCGGCGCAATTTCCTCGCATGAGGAAGAATGTTTTATGTATAAAGGAAAATAGACTATGAAGAAAATTAAGATAACCGTTATGCGAAAAGCGCGGTACGATGATTTAATTGAAAAGTATGAAAACCCGATAGAACACGCTTGCGACTTGCAGGAAGGTCAGGAGTTTATCTGCGAGGGTTGGCAAAAGCCGGAGGGGTTTTGCGACAGTGCATGGGAGAGCGTTTCACCCTTTGTAATGACACTTGCTCACGGAGGCGAAAATTTCTATGACGGTTGGATGAAGAACCCGAAATCCGCAATGATATTTTGCAACGACGGTTTCCGTCCTGTAAGTTTTTACATTGAAGTTCTTGAATAAAAGGAGATTTAATTATGTTAAAATTTATCTGTTATCCAAAATGTACAACCTGTCTGAAAGCAAAGAAGTGGCTTGATGACAACAAAATAGATTATGAATTAAGGGATATTAAGCTCGATAACCCAACACTTGAAGATTTGATCGAGTGGTATAATAAAAGTGGTCTGCCGATTAAAAAATTCTTTAATACAAGCGGTCTGCTTTATAAATCATTAGACCTTAAAAACAAACTGCCCGAAATGAGCGAGGAAGAAATGCTAAAACTCCTTGCTACCGACGGTATGCTTGTTAAAAGACCATTGCTGATAGGCGATGATTTTGTGCTTGTTGGGTTTAAAGAGGCTGAATGGATAGAAAACATTAAATGAATTAGAAATATTCGATTAAAGTTTGTTTTATGGTAAGGAATTACCTGAAACTCTTGAAGCACATACTTCTCGTGAATGGGTTGTAATGAATTTGGAAGAAGCAAAAGATTTCTTCGATATTAAATTCAAAAAGGGCTTTTTCGGATTATAAATTTATTTATGATTTGTCGCATGTGAAGCGACCTAACCTCTCTTTTATTGGTGTAGAATAATGACATCAAATGAAAGAGAGGTTTTTATTTATGAAAAACAACATTACCGAACTTGTATTTATTTTGGACAAAAGCGGCTCGATGGCAGGGCTTGAGAGCGACACCATCGGCGGTTTTAACTCGATGATTGAAAAGCAGAAAAAACAGGAGGGACTATGCTTCGTTTCGACTGTGCTTTTCGATGACGAGAGCGAAGTTCTGCACGATAGAGTGAAACTTACCGACATTCCAAAGATGACCGACAAGGATTATACCGTAAGAGGTTGTACTGCTCTTATTGACGCTATCGGCGGCGCTATTCACCACATAGGTAACATCCATAAATACGCCCGTCCCGAAGATGTGCCGGAGCACACAATGTTTGTTATAACAACAGACGGTCAGGAGAATGCGAGCCACCGATACACAAGTGAACAGGTTAAAAAGATGATTGAGCGACAAAAAGAAAAATATGGCTGGGAGTTTTTATTTATCGGCGCTAACATTGATGCGGTAGAAACGGCGGCCCGTTACGGAATAGATAAAAACCGAGCGGTAAATTATAACGCCGACAGCAAGGGTACAAAAATTTTGTATGAGTCGGTCGCAAATGCGGTTTGCAATGTAAGGGTAAACGCACCGCTGAGCGCAGATTGGTCTGAAGATATTAACGCAGACTATCTGCTCAGAGGTAAAAAGGATAAGTAATTGGTTTTAAAGAGTCAAAAGGGGTCTGTTGAATATTCCGCCAAAGTTGAACACCTGGACGTGCGGACAAAAGGTTGTACATTGACGGCAATAAAGTAAAACGGTATCATAAATATGCTTTTACCCGCAACAGAGGATGGTGCAACGCGGAGGAACAACACGAGCGCTGTATGCGGGGTTTAGCGGGAAGCGACTTTTTTCGCCTGATTTCAATAAAATCCCCGCTTCTGAAATAATGATATAATCAACAAAAAAACAGACCGCCTACACTTTTGACGCTTACGAATTTTCGTTCACAGACTTATTTGCGGTGACTGTAATCTCTCCGAACACAGAAGCGAATGCTTTATTGACAGTATCTTCTGTGTTTAGGTGATACAGATTATAGTCGCCGTGACTTCTGTCCACCGACTTGTAGCATTCAAGAACGGCATTAGAAAAATCTTTAAATGCGAGTTCATAAAATGTGTTAAGCTTATCGAACCTATTTGGGATACCCTTGCTTTCCCACCTTTTGTTCTTTATGGCTTTTATAAAGCGGTCAATCGCCATAGAAAAATACTTAGTGTGAATCTCAAAAAGTGCCGGAGGCAGACCTTTGTTTTTCTCTATATGTCGGCGGATTATTTTTACAAGTGTCGCTTTGTATTCGCCCTTGGGAATTTTCGCTAAGAGGTTCAGTGCCGCTTTGCTTCTGAAGATGAGCCGACATCTAAGAGGTTCCGCCGCTTTTGTGTACGAAATTTTATAAGGAATCCGAGCCGTCAGACCCCTGCTTTCGGCAGCAACAATTTCGTTCACGGTTTTGTTGACTGTTCGGTGCGGCAGAGATTTCATCCAACGGATAATATCGCCATCGGTTTTAGGATCAAGTTTTATAAATAAAATTCTTTCATCCATTGTGTTTGTTCCTTTCTTCGTTTACGGTATTCTGCATTTCATAAAACGCGTTCATCCATTCTTTTTCAATGAGCCGATTCCCTTCGCCACCCGTGTCCAAAGAAATTTTCTTTTCGGTTACACGGTTGATGACTTGACCGAAGATGGCTTTGACTTTTGCAGACGAAAAATATTTGTCCGGCTCTAAGGACAAATTCTTTCGAATACATTTTTGAATCTCTGATTTAATTGCGGTAGTGAGATTGCCTTTCTTACATCCGAATTTCTTGCATAACTTTTGAACCAGTTCTTCCGTCAGAGAAATTTTGGTATGCACATCTTCGATGACCGGTTCGATTTCAAAATTCATCGGAATTGTTGCAACCTTATCTTTCAGCGACTCGCTCATAATAATTACAACCGTTTTACTAAGTTCGCCTTTGGGCAGAGATTTTTTGAACGCGATTATTTCGGGTTCATCGGGTGTTAGCACAACATGATATTTCTTTTTCATTGTTAAGTCCTTCTTCCATTTAATTTTTCGCGCTTTTGAAATTTATTTGCCGACTTTAATAAATTTCTTTAGCGTATAAAATCTTCATAAACTTTTTTCACATTTCAAGAAAACATTATTTTTTAAAATATAGGTTGTATTTATCCTATGCTTTAGGTAAAATAGCATTGAAGGTGATATAAGTGACAGTTAATACAGATAATTTAATTTCAATGACTGAGGCAAATCAAAATTTTTCCAAGGTTGTCCGTATGGTTGATAAAGGCGGTTTGGCTGTTATATTGAAAAACAATAAGCCGAGATATGTTGTGGTTGATTTTGATGAATACCTGTCTCTTATACACATCTCCGAGACCACGAGACCTTATTGACGAACATACGGAAGCGTTATCGGTGTTATCTAAATGATTTTTCTCTGAAGATGTAGAACAAAATAATCACTTTTCAAGAAAACATCAATAATTAGAAATTCCACGCTCCGTTGATTTTTTGTTGCTAAATTATCGGTGTACGCAGTATAATTAATTTGTTATTATATAGTTACGGTACCGGAATATTTAGCAAGGTGATTCTAATGACAATAGGTCAAACCATAAAACTTTATAGAAAAGAAAAAAATTTCACACAAAGTGAATTAGCAGAACTTATCGGGGTTTCTACACAAGCAATTTCAAAATGGGAAACAGATTCAGGAATGCCTGATATTTCACAAATTGTGCCACTCGCTCGTGTTCTTGAAATTTCAACCGACAAACTTTTAGGACATACCGACTCCGCTTTTGAAAAAGAAGTAACGGAGATTCGCAAAAAATTTGGGGGTATTAACTTTATAAATGACTTAAATTACGCCCAAGAGTTATATGTTCTTACCTCTAAATTTTTTAACAAACATCCTGATGTTTCGGATATTGCAGTTGTCGCTTTAGAAACATATATCGAGTTGTTTGCCAAAGGAAAAATAAATGTATCAAAATCCGAGTTCTTGGAAGAATGTGAACGATACGGCAACAGTATTTTCAGATATGAAACGGTTGCAGACCGCATTTACAAAACACATTATTTAATGTCAAGAGCATATGATTTGTGTGGAGATAACAAAAAAGCGGAAAGTTATCTGCAAAATCTACCGTATGTTTTTGGATTTAGGGATTATTGGGAAGCGGAAATTGCTTTTGCTGACGGTAAGAATGATATTGCTTTGGAGAAAGTCAAAAAGAGTTTTGCTCAAATGGCTCGTTTTACTTCTCGTTGCATAAGACTTGCAGGTAGAGTGGTTCGTGCAGGAGGGAAACCAAATGCAGATGAAATAAGTCTCCAACTTGACGAGTATATGTTAAGGCTCATAAATGCATTTTTGTCTGGTGGGGACTATTTGCCGCATAGACAAATTTTTCAGAAAACTTGTCTTTTACCGGGATTGGTTTCTCAAAATATCAAACTGGGTAATCTTGATAAAGCTAAAGAGCATATGCAGGAACTAATTAAAACACGTGACGAATTTTTTGCGTGTGTCGATAATCCAAATGATAAGCATTGTTTAATGTTTATTGAGGGTGATCTTGATGGCTCTTGGAATACTACGAAAGAAAAAATTAACGAACGAGTATCAAGCGCAGAAAAAGCATTAAAACAAATTTATTGACGAAAATTTCGGTTTTAATGTAGAAAAGATTTAATAATGATTTCAAGAACATTAACGGCCTGCCTCGGTTGGGGACAGGTCGTTGTTTTACGGGAATAATTTTTATATGAGTGTCTCTTTTTTATGACTATGATTTACGCTTTGCAATGATAAGATGATACTCATTTAGAAATGACAGTCACAGATTATTTGTAGAATAATTGAAGATTTATTTTAGGCAGGCAAACTGTCATTTTGAAATGACGAGGTTCATTTTGATATGACAGGATACCTCTCATTTTGAAATGATTTTGTCGTTGTCGTTTCGGGATGATTTTATGCCTTTCGTTTTGAAATGAGCTAAAGTTTCTTTCGCTTTGAAATGCTTAGATTGCTCACCCTCTTGTCAACCTCAAAATGTAAATAATCTTTTTATCATAAAAAACTGAAAATGTGTCGCTCAAATGCGTAATAAATAAAGGAAAAAAATTTCAAAATTTGAGCGATACTTTTTTGCTTGAAATGACAGTAATTTCAAAAAGAATTACTCACGCAAAAAAACTCTCAAAACTCTTATCATTTCAAAATAAAAGTCAATCTCTATAGATTTTTCCTTATTGTGCATTAGGAAGCGAGAATCTGTGTTAGACTGCGTGTACTTCCAAAAAACATACATTTGTGGTCAGTTTAGTGTCATTCATAGTCATTTGAGTGCGATTATCATACCATTACAATAATTACCCTATAAGGGGGACGCTGTAATTCATAAACGTCGTTTTGATGAAAAACCAAAAAAATGATTAAAAACTTCTTTATATTGACGCCCCATATTCCACCCCATGTTTTAAAATCATTAGCACCCCATATTTCAACCAAAGTTTTTTTAATAGTTGCCAACCCAAATTCACCCCCATGATTAATCCAATAACGCAAACCTTATTTAAATTTTTTTTGAATCCA
>CAMCIX010000080.1 GCA_945875045.1 uncultured Clostridia bacterium
ATATAATATCAAGTAATTACAATAACAAAATTTATAATTTAACATTATATTAAGTTAAAAGTATAAATCTTAACAAAAACTTAATATATTTTATAGAGTAACATTTTATCTGTTTAAAAATAAAATATTATTGGACAACGCCGCGCGGGGTAGGCTATCAGCACGGCGTTTCTTAGGACGATGCCTGATTGAGGCAGGCTTTGAAAGGAGAGCTGATTATATGGACAGACGAATGTTCGATATGTCCGAATTTTATAGGATGACGGACGCTGTAAAAAGCGAGCCGATGAGGGAGGAACGCACCCGTATGTATACAAAAAACGGTGACGAGTGCTCGGATCCGCTTACAATGGTGTTTATTAATATGCAGCCGCTTGACAGCGTTTATCCTGTCTGCGAAGCATATTGCGTCGGAACTTTATTTTCGAATCTCAACAAACCTTTTTTCGGAGGTATGAGCAATGAACGATAAGGCTAAGCTTAAAAGGCAGATATATGAGCTTGATTTCGCATTTTACGAGCTGGTGCTGTTTCTCGATTCCCACCCGGCAAACCGCCGCGCTATGGAATTAATGCGTGAGTACAGAGAAAAACGGGAAAAGCTTATTAAAGAGTATGAGGAAAGGTTCGGTAAATATATTGTTACGCTTAAAGACGTACCAATGTCCGACAGCTGGCAGTGGCTTGACAGCCCGTGGCCGTGGGATACCGATTTTATGGAGGGTTAAATTATGTGGCAATATGAAAAAAAGCTTCAATATCCCGTGAAGATAAAAAATCCTAATCCTAAGTACGCGCAGATAATTATCACACAATACGGCGGCCCCGATGGGGAAGCCTCTGCGGCGTTGCGCTACCTTACCCAGCGTTACAGCCAACCGTATAACGAGGTAAAGGGAATGCTTACGGATATAGGTACGGAGGAACTGGCGCATATGGAAATGATTTGCGCTATGGTGCATCAGCTTACGCGCAATCTTACTCCTGAGCAGATAGCAGAAAGCGGGTTCGCACCGTATTTCGTCGACCATACCAACGGCGTTTATCCAATTGCCGCGTCGGGTATGCCTTGGACGGCGACCTATATTCAAGCAAAGGGCGACGCAATTACCGACCTGCACGAGGATTTGGCGGCGGAGCAAAAGGCGAGGGTGACTTATGATAATCTTTTAAGGCTGATTGACGACCCCGACATTATCGAGCCGCTTAAATTTTTGCGCGCGCGTGAGGTTGTGCATTATCAGCGTTTTGGTGAAGCGTTGCGGCTTACCACGGATAGGCTTGACTGCAAGAATTTTTATGCGTTCAACCCCGGGTTTGATAAGCTGCGCGGAAAAAAGCGAGGCTGAAATTAATAAATTCCCGTGTAGGAAAAGCAGTAAAATGCTTGGTTACACGGGAATTTTAATAGGGTAAAATTTATTTTTTGCGGCTTACAAGAAGCGCAATATTAAGCGAGCTTGCAATTACAGCAAAAACTATCAGAAGAAAAAGGGAAACAAAAGGCGAAACAGCTTTTATTGTTACAAAAATCAAAGCAAGCGTAAGTAATATAATTACAAACTGCATAATGTAAAAGGTTTTTTCATAGTCCTTCATTCTGCTTAACCTCCTATCAGAAAAGACCTGTGATTTTGCCGTTTTCGTCAATGTCAATACGCTCTGCGGCGGGGGATTTGGGAAGTCCCGGCATAGTCATAATATCGCCGGTGTGCACCACTATAAAGCCCGCGCCCGCAGAGATTTTTACATTTTTAACCGTTACAGTAAAGTCCTCGGGGGCGCCTAATAAAGCGGGGTTATCCGAAAAGCTGTACTGGGTTTTCGCAATACACACAGGAAGGTTTGAGAAGCCAAGCTCGCTCAATCTTTCAATCTGTTTTTTAGCGGCAGGGAGGACGGTAATGCCATTTCCGCCGTAAACCTTTTGAACTACCGCCTCAATCTTGTCTTCAATAGAGCCTTCAAGAGGATAGCTATAGGTGAAGTCGCCCTTTTCTTCCTCACAAAGGCGCACAACCTCTTTTGCTAATTCCTCGCCGCCCTTGCCGCCGTCAGCCCAAACGGTTGACAGGACTACGTTTACGCCTAATTCCTTGCACTTTTCGATAATAAAGCCGATTTCGTTATCGGTGTCGGTCGGGAAACGGTTGACCGCGACAACACAGGGGAGCTTATATACATTCTTAATGTTGGAAACGTGGCGCAGAAGATTCGGTATACCCTTTTCAAGGGCGGTTAAATTTTCGGTATCAAGGCTCTTTTTATCGAGACCACCGTGCATTTTAAGGGCGCGTACCGTGGCTACTACAACCACCGCCGAGGGGGTAAGTCCCGCCGCGCGGCATTTAATATCAAGGAACTTTTCCGCGCCTAAATCCGCGCCGAAGCCCGCCTCGGTTATTGCGTAATCGGCGGTTTTAAGCGCCATTTTAGTGGCGGTAACCGAGTTACAGCCGTGGGCGATATTCGCAAAGGGTCCGCCGTGAACAAAGGCGGGAGTACCCTCTAAGGTCTGGACAAGGTTGGGCTTAATAGCGTCTTTCAAGAGAGCCGCCATAGCGCCCGCCGCCTTAAGCTCGCCTGCCGTAACCGGCTTATCGTCATAGGTGTAGCCGACAATAATGCGTGAAAGCCTATCTTTAAGGTCGGAAATGGAATTAGACAGACACAGCACCGCCATTATTTCGCTCGCAACGGTTATATCAAAGCCGTCCTCGCGGGGAACGCCGTTTACCTTGCCGCCCAATCCGTCAACGACAAAGCGGAGCTGTCTGTCGTTCATATCGACGCAGCGTTTCCATGTGATTTTGCGGGGGTCGATACCAAGGCTATTGCCCTGTTGAATATGATTGTCAAGCATAGCGGCAAGCAGGTTGTTAGCCGCGCCTATTGCGTGGAAATCTCCCGTAAAGTGCAGGTTAATGTCCTCCATAGGCACTACCTGAGCATAGCCGCCGCCCGCGGCGCCGCCCTTAATTCCGAATACGGGACCTAATGACGGCTCGCGAAGCGCCACCGCAACGCTTTTGCCGATACGCTTCATACCGTCCGCAAGACCGATTGTGGTGGTGGTTTTGCCCTCGCCCGCGGGGGTGGGGGTAATCGCGGTGACAAGTATAAGCTTGCCGTTATCCCTTTGGCTCTCGTTTAAGAGCGAAAGGTCGATTTTTGCCTTGTATTTGCCGTACTGCTCGATGTATTTTTCGTCGATTCCCGCATTTTTCGCAATTTCGGTAATTGGCCTCATTTCGCACTGCTGAGCTATTTCAATATCAGATAAATAAGCCATTTTTGGTCTCCTTACTTAAAGTATTTTACCGCGGAACGGAACATTTTTATATCGTAGTTGCCCAAAACATTTTTGTATAGGTCGGTCGCATACCGCTCGGAATGACCCATTTTGCCGAATACTCTGCCGTCGGGCGAGGTGATACCCTCGATGGCGTACATAGAGTCGTTGGGGTTGAAGTGAACGTCACTTGTGGCGTTTCCGCTTAAATCTACATACTGGGTGGCAATCTGACCGTTTTCCGCTAATTTCATAATCAGCTCCTCATCGGCGATAAAGCGACCCTCGCCGTGGGAAATCGGCACGCTGTAAATCTCGCCCACATTGGTCTCGGCAAGCCACGGCGACTTGTTGGAGGCAATTCTGGTGCGGACTATCTTAGACTGGTGGCGGGATATTGTGTTAAATGTAAGTGTCGGGCAATGCTCGTCGGTATCGATAATCTTACCGTAGGGGACAAGACCGAGCTTAATTAAAGCTTGGAATCCGTTACAGATACCGCACATAAGACCGTCTCTGTCCTCAAGTAAACGGGTGACCTCTTCCTTAACAGCGGCGTTTCTGAAAAACGCGGTTATAAACTTGCCGCTGCCGTCAGGCTCGTCACCGCCGGAAAATCCGCCGGGGATAAATACCATCTGCGCCGCTTTAAGCTTTTCTGCAAAGCTGTCAACGCTCCTTGCAACCGCAGAGGGGGTAAGGTTATTAATGACGAAAATTTCAGGCTCAGCGCCCGCGTCACGCATAACCTTTGCGCTGTCGTACTCGCAGTTTGTACCGGGGAAAACAGGAATAAGCACGCGGGGCTTAGCGGTTTTAACAGCAGGGGAGACACGCTTTTCAGCCGTGTATGAAAAGTTCTTCATAGGCGACTTACTGTCGGGTATATTACAGCGGTAAACGCTTTCAAGCTTGCTTTCGTAGATGTTTAATAAAGTATCAAGCTCAATTTCTTCCGGCTTAAAGGTAAGCTTACCGTCGTCTGTTACATTACCTATATCAATTGCATCATCTACATCCTCGGTAACCTCAAGAATAAAGCTTCCGTAGCAATAGCTGAAAATAGCTCTTTCGCACATACTCGGGTGGAACTTAAAGCCTAAGCCGTTACCGAAGCACATCTTCATAATCGCCTCGGCTATGCCGCCCAAGGTTGGGGTATATGCGGAAAGCACCTTACCCTCACGCATAAGCTCGGTTACACGGTTAAATATTCTAATCTGTGACTTTGTGTTAGGTAGGTTTGTCTCCTCATCATAAATCGGAGCCAATAATACTACTTTACTGCCCGCCTTTTTAAATTCGGGAGATATTATGTTTTTAGTTTTTGAGGTTGTAACCGCAAAGGAAACCAGGGTAGGGGGAACGTCAAGCTGTTCAAAGCTTCCGCTCATTGAGTCCTTTCCGCCGATAGAGCCGATTCCGTATTCGGTCTGCGCTTTAAACGCACCTAAGAGAGCCGCAAGCGGTTTACCCCAACGCTTGCTGTCCTTGCCTAAGCGCTCGAAATACTCTTGGAAAGTTAAATAAACGTCCTTAAATTCAGCACCCGTAGCAATAAGCTTGCAGACCGACTCCACAACCGCCAAATAAGCGCCGTGGTAGGGGCTTTTCTCGGTGATAAAGGGGTTATAGCCCCACGCCATCAAGGAGCAATCGTCGGTGTGCTTCTTTTCCACGGAAATTTTTTGTACCATTGCCTGAATTGGGGTGAGCTGATTTTTGCCGCCAAAGGGCATAAGCACAGTGCCCGCGCCTATGGTAGAGTCAAACTGCTCGGAAAGACCGCGCTTTGAGCAGATGTTAAGGTCGTCTGCAAGTGCCTTGTAGTTTTCAGTAAATCCGCCCGCAACAGGTATGTTATAGTCCAGCGGCTTTTCAACCGTAGCGGTAATATGCTTCCCGGCACCGTTGGAATTTAAAAATTCGCGGCTGATATTAACTATTTCCTTGCCGTTCCAGCGCATTACAAGCCGCGGTTCGGCGGTTACAATCGCAACGGGGGTTGCCTCCAGGTTTTCCTCGTTTGCAAGGGCTATAAAGGCGTCAACATTTTCTTTTTCAACAACGACCGCCATGCTTTCCTCGGCTTCTCTGAGAGCTAACGCTGGGCCGTCAATGCCGCCGTAGTTTTTCGGTACTGCGTTACGGTCAATGTTAAGTCCGTCTGCAAGCTCGCCGACCGCAACCGAAACGCCGCCTGCGCCGAAGTCGTTACAGCGCTTAATCATACGGGTGGCGGTGGGGTTTCTGAAGAGCCTTTGGAGCTTTCTTTCCTCGGGCGCGTTACCCTTTTGAACCTCCGCACCGCAGGTTTCAAGGGATTCCATGGTGTGGGATTTTGAGGAGCCTGTCGCTCCGCCGCAGCCGTCTCTGCCTGTTCTGCCGCCCAAAAGGATTACAATATCACCGGGGTCGGGACATTCGCGCCTTACGTTTTCGGCGGGGGCGGCGGCAATTACCGCGCCTATTTCCATACGCTTTGCGGCGTAGCCGTCATGATAAATTTCGTCAACAATGCCGGTCGCAAGACCTATTTGGTTGCCGTATGAAGAATATCCGTCTGCCGCGGTGGTTACAAGCTTTCTTTGGGGGAGCTTTCCGGGAATAGTCTCGCTAACTTTTTTAAGCGGGTTTGCCGCACCTGTTACCCGCATTGCGCCGTAAACATAGGATCTGCCCGAAAGCGGGTCGCGGATAGCGCCGCCAATGCAGGTCGCCGCGCCGCCGAAAGGCTCGATTTCGGTCGGGTGGTTGTGGGTCTCATTCTTGAAAAGCAAGAGCCAGTCTTCGGCTTTACCGTCAACGTCAACCTTAATTTTTACGGTGCAGGCGTTGATTTCCTCGGATTCGTCTAATTTTTCAAGCTTGCCCTGTGCTTTTAAGTATTTTACCGCGACGGTAGCTAAGTCCATAAGGCATATAGGCTTAGTTTTTCCTAATTCCTTGCGGACATTCAGATAGTCGTTGTATGCGCTCTGTAACAGCTCGTCCTCAAAAACCGCGCCGTCAAGATTGGTTAAAAATGTGGTGTGGCGGCAATGATCCGACCAATAGGTGTCAATCATTCTGATTTCGGTCATTGTCGGGTTGCGGTGCTCGGATTTAAAGTAGTCCTGACAAAAGGCAATATCATCCGCGTCCATTGCAAGGCTGTACTGCTTTACAAAGCTTTCAAGCCCCGCGCGGTCAAGGTCGATAAAGCCGTCAAGGGTGGCTACCGTTTCGGGAATTTCGTAATCTGTGGCTAAGGTTTCGGGCTTATTAAGAGCCGCTTCGCGCGCCTCGACAGGGTTAATAACGTGTTTTTTGATCGCGTTAAGCTCCGATTCGGTAATATCTCCGTAAAGCATATACACCTTTGCGGTGCGGATTACGGGGCGGTCGCCCTTTGAGATAAGCTGAATACACTGCGCCGCCGAATCCGCGCGCTGGTCGAACTGACCGGGGAGATATTCGACTGCAAAAACCTGCGCGCCGTCGTTTTTAAGCTCTGTATATGTAATATCGAGCTGCGGCTCGGAAAACACGGTTTGAACCGCGTAGTTGAATAATTCCTCTGTTATATTCTCCGCGTCATAGCGGTTGATTACGCGAACGCCTGTAACCGAGCTTATCTGCAAAAGCCCGTTAATGTCCGAAAGGAGCGCTCTTGCTTCATGTGCAAGCTCCTTTTTCTTTTCGGTAAATACGCGGTATACCATTATTT
>CAMCIX010000081.1 GCA_945875045.1 uncultured Clostridia bacterium
ATGCGTAATATGTTTTTCTTAATTACGAATTACGCATTACGAATTACGAATTAAAAAGGTTGGTGATTTTTTGCCGTTATTTAAAAAGAAAAATACTGCCGAAAGACCGCTGCCCCGCCATATCGCCATAGTTATGGACGGCAACGGCAGATGGGCGAAAAAACGGGGACTTCCCCGCTCGGCAGGTCACGTCTCGGGGGCCAAAACCTTTAAAACGATTGCCCGCTACTGCAATAAAATAGGGCTCGAATACCTGACGGTCTACGCCTTTTCGACAGAAAACTGGAAACGCCCGCCCGAGGAGGTTGAGGGCATTATGAACCTGCTTCGCGACTATTTAAAGGACGCGGAAAACTTTAAGCAGGAGAATATAAGGGTCAAGTTTATCGGCGACCCGACCCCGCTTGCAGACGATATAAAGGAGCTTATGAAGAAGGACGAGGACGGCTCCAAGAACGCGACGGGTCTTAAGCTTAACATTGCGATAAACTACGGCGGCAGAGACGAATTAGTTCACGCGGTCAAAAAAATCATTGACGAGGGCGTACCTATGGGCGAAATCACCGAGCAGACTATTTCCGACCGGCTTTACACCGCCGGTATGCCCGACCCCGACTTTATTATAAGACCCAGCGGCGAATACCGCACCTCCAATTATCTTTTGTGGCAGTCGGCGTATTCCGAGTACTGGTTTTCGGACGTTTTGTGGCCCGACTTTACCCCAAAGCATTTGGAAAAGGCGATTGAGGACTACAACCGCCGCAACCGCCGTTTCGGAGGAGTTTAGCTTATGAAAACAAGAATTATATCGGGCGTTGTTATGGCGCTTATCGTAGCAGTGTTTTTAGTGCTTGGAATACTTGTAAGCCCGCTTTTTATTACTGCTTTTATTGCCGCTGTTACGGCGGTTGCGGTTTATGAGCTTTTGCATAACGCGGCGGGAATAAAATCTAAGGCGGCGCTTATAGGTGCGTGCGCCTTTTCGGTGCTTTTCGTTGTGGGAGCGGACGAGAATTTACAAGGTATAATATATTCATTTTTTCCCTATTCCGCAGATACAATAGTACCCCAATCAACGAAATTTTACAATTATTGGTCCTACGGTTTTTCGGGGCTTGTTATACTCTATTTTATCTTTGCGGCAATAGTTATTCTCAAAAATCACAAGGACTTCGGTTTGGCGCAGATTGCCGCGCTGTTCGGCTTTCCGCTGCCATACGCCTATGCTTTCAGCTGTTTGGGCGGTATAATTTCGCATATGGACGGAATTTTCTATCTGCTTTTGCTCCTTAATTTTTCAAGCGTTTGCGATATGGGGGCGTATTTTGTCGGCAGTACCTTGGGTAAGCACAAGCTTTGCCCCGAGATAAGCCCTAAAAAGACGGTTGAGGGCGCTGTGGGCGGAATTTTGTCGAGCCTTGTCGTAACCCTTATTATGGTTTTCGCCTTTTCTGTTACCGAAAAGCTTTTAGCCGCCCTTATTTTGACCGTGCCTTTCTGCATATTAGGTATGATAGGCGACCTTTTCGCCTCGGCTATCAAGCGCACGGCGGGAATTAAGGACTACGGTAATTTAATTCCGGGTCACGGCGGAATACTTGACAGATTTGATAGTATAATTATGATAGCCCCCCTCTTTTCAATCTTTGTAACTGCGGGGATAATGTGATGAAAAAACTGATAATTTTAGGCTCTACAGGCTCTATAGGCGTTCAGGCGTTAGAGGTTGCCGAACGAAACGGCTATAAGGTTACCGCCTTAGCGGCGGGAAAAAATACCGAACTGCTCGAAAAGCAGGCGAGAAAGTTTAAGCCCGATATTGTCGCCGTTTCGGACGAAGCTGCGGCAAGCGACCTTAAAATCAGGCTTGCGGACACCGATATTAAGGTGCTTTCGGGTAAAGAGGGGATCTGCGCCGCCGCACAGTATGAGGGCGATATTGTTTTAAACGCGATTGTAGGAATAGCGGGACTGCGACCCACCCTTGCGGCGATTGATGCAAAAAAAACAATAGCGCTGGCAAACAAGGAAACCCTTGTGGCGGGGGGAGAAATTGTCAACCGAAGAATAAGAGAAACGGGCGTAAAGCTTTTACCCGTGGACAGCGAGCATTCCGCAATTTTTCAGTCTTTACAAGGCGCGCCCAAAGGCTCGATTAAAAAATTACTCCTTACCGCCTCGGGCGGTCCGTTTTACGGCAAAACTAAAAAGGAGCTTGAAAGCGTTACCGTAAAGGACGCGCTCAATCACCCCAACTGGTCTATGGGGGCGAAAATCACGGTCGATTCCGCAACCCTTATGAACAAGGGGCTTGAGGTTATTGAGGCGGTGCGGCTGTTTGATGTTGCACCCGATGATATTGAGGTACTTGTGCATAGGCAGAGCATTGTTCATTCAGGTGTAGAGCTTTCCGACGGGGCGGTTATAGCCCAATTAGGCACGCCCGATATGAGACTTCCGATTCAGTATGCGCTTACCTACCCTGAGCGTGCAGACTTTGCCTTCGAGCGTCTAAGCCTTGCGGATATTGGCACGCTGACCTTTGAAAGACCCGATACCGATACCTTCCGCTGTCTGCCGATTTGCATTGAGGCGGTAAAGCGTGGCGGGCTTGCCCCCGCGGCGGTAAACGGAGCAAACGAGGAGGCGGTCGCCCTCTTCCTTAGCGGTAAAATTAAATTTTTGCAGATTGCCGAATTAGCGGAAAAAGCCCTTAATTCGGTTAATAATAAAAAGGAATACACAATAGAGGATGTTTTCGAGGCGGACAAAGCGGCGAGGGAGTTAATTTGTAATTCGTAATTCGTAATTCGTAATGCGTAATTATTATACGATAAAATATTTTTTCAGCAGGTGATTATTATTTCGGCTTTTTTGAATGTATGGGGTAATGTGTGGCCCTATCTTGTTGCGGTTCTTCTTTTCCTTTTGCTTATTGTTATTCACGAATTCGGGCATTTTATCGCCGCAAAGCTTTTGGGCGTTAGGGTAAACGAGTTCGCGGTGGGCTTCGGTCCCAAGCTTTTTTCAAAACAAGGCAAAGAAACCAAATATTCGGTAAATCTAATACCCTTAGGCGGCTACTGCGCTATGGAGGGCGAGGACGAGCAAAGCGGCGACGAACGCGCCTTCTGCAACAAAAAGCCGTGGCGGCGGTTTATTATCGTCGCTATGGGCGCGATTTTCAATCTGCTTTTAGGACTTGTTATCGTAGCGGCTACCCTTGCGCCCCAAAAAAGCTTTGCCTCTACCGTGGTTGCCGAGTTTGCCGAAAACGCGGTAAGCGAACAGAGCGGGCTTATGGTAAACGATAAAATCGTCGAGGTGGAGGGCAGAAAAATATTCTCCACCTACGATTTAAGCTACGCCTTTACCAACGTTGAGGACGGAAAAATTGACATTACAGTAAAGCGTGACGGCGAAAGGGTAGAGCTTAAAGATGTGGCTTTTGAAACCTCCGAGGAAAACGGAATAAGCTATCTTAATGTGGATTTTAAGGTCTACGGCATAAAAAAGACGGTCGGCTCCTTTATAAAGCAAACCTTCTCTATCGCCGCCTCCTACTGTGCGGTGGTGTGGCGCTCGCTTATTGACCTTATAACGGGCAAATACGGCATAAGCGCGGTTTCGGGGCCTGTCGGCGTTACGGCGGTAATCGGCTCGGCGGCAAAGCAAAGCCTTAAAAATATACTGCCTATCATGGCGCTTATCACCATTAACTTAGGGTTCTTAAATCTCCTGCCCGTTCCCGCGCTTGACGGCGGAAGACTGTTGTTTATTCTAATAGAAATGATTTTCAGAAAGCCCGTACCTCAAAGGTACGAGGCGGCGGTTCACGCGGCAGGCTTTGCTGTTTTAATCGGCTTTATGCTGCTTATTACCGCTAAGGATATTTGGTCGCTTATAACGGGGTGATTTTTTGTATACAAACGATAAAACAAAAAAGGTTTTTGCGGGGCAAACCGCAATCGGCGGCGGCTCGCCCGTTTCGGTGCAGTCGATGCTTTGCGTTCCCGCGCACAATATGGAGGGTAATGTTGCCCAAGCGAAGGCGCTTGAAAAAGCGGGCTGCGATATTGTGAGAATTTCAGTACCCGATACCGAGGCGGTTAAAACCCTTGCCGCCGTAAAGGAAAATGTGTCTATCCCCGTTGTCGCCGACATTCATTTTGATTATAAATTAGCCCTCGAAAGCGTTGCCGCGGGGGCGGATAAAATTCGCATTAATCCCGGAAATATCGGCTCGGACGATAGGGTGAAAGCGGTCGCCTCCGCCTGTAAAACGGCGGGAGTGCCTATTAGAATCGGCGTAAATTCAGGCTCCCTTGAAAAGAGCATACTTGAAAAATACGGCTCGCCAACCCCCGAGGCAATGGTGGAAAGCGGGCTTTACCATATTTCCTTACTCGAAAAATTTGACTTTGACGATATTGTGCTGTCGCTAAAAAGCTCGGACGTTATGAAAATGTATAAGGCGTATGAGCTTGCCGCCGAAAAGTGTCGCTACCCTCTGCACTTAGGTGTGACCGAGGCGGGTACGGCTCAAATGGGAACAATAAAATCCGCCGCGGGAATAGGCGGACTTTTACTTCGCGGCATAGGCGCTACAATAAGAATATCCCTTACCGACGATCCCGTAAAGGAGGTCGAGTCGGGTATTAACCTGCTCCGCGCCTTGGGACTTCGAGTCGGCGGGATAAAATTTGTCTCCTGCCCGACCTGCGGCAGGACGAAAATCGACCTAATAGGGCTTGCAAACGAGGTTGAAAGAAGACTTAGCGGGGTTAATAAGGATATTACAGTTGCGGTTATGGGCTGTGTAGTAAACGGACCGGGCGAGGCAAGAGAAGCCGACATCGGCATAGCGGGCGGCGACGGCTGCGGACTGCTCTTTAAGCAGGGAGAAATTATCCGCAAAATCCCCGAGGAACGCCTCTTAGACGAGCTTTTAAGCGAAATAGAAAAAATGTAAAAAACGGAGTGTAAAAAGTGGCTAAGGCTTTATTTTCGGATATATTCGGGGCAAATATTTCGTCTTCTAACGCCGTACAGGCTTGTACTGTCGAGCATTGCGGGCTTAATATGGAGGAAAGAACCCTTGATATAACCCTTAAATCCGAAAATTACATAACGGCAGAGGAAAGAAACAAGCTGCATAACGCCCTTTTAGCGGCGTTAAGGCTTAATTCCTGCGAAATAACATTTATTTACGCCGAAAACGCCCTGAACAGCGCCGCCTGTGCCGATATAATTGCCGAAATCAAGGTCAAAAACGCGGCTTTGAACGGCTATTTTAACGGCGCGGAATTTAAGCTTACAGACGGCAATGTCGGCATAACCTTAAAATACGGCGGGTATGAAAAAATCACCCACAGCGGCTTTGAAAACGCCTTCCGCGCGATAATTAGGGAGCGGTTTAATATGGAAATTACCGTTTCCTTTGACGGTCAGCTCGACGCGGTGGAGATGGAAATGCCAAAGGTAACCGCTCCCGAACATATAGAGCGCAAGCAAGCTCCGAAAGCGGACAAGCCCGCCGCCCCAAAAAATGAAATTAAGTTTGAAAAGCGGGAGGAAAAGCCCGATAACGGCATTGTGTATCTTGATAATCCGCAGATTTTTTACGGCAGAGGTATTAATACTAATACCAAGAAAATGATTGAAGTCACCTCGGAGGATACCGAAATCTGCTGTTGGGGCGAGGTCTTTGGCACGGAGGTTCGCACAATAAACACCAAGCGGGGCGAATCTAATATATTAACCTTTTCCTTCAGCGATTACACAAATTCCCTTACCGCCAATATGTTTATCGACCCCAAGCGAATGGGGGAGGTGGCGCCTATAAAGGACGGCGCTTTTGTACTTATAAACGGTACATACGAGTTTGATAACTATAAAAATGAGTTCAGGGTAAAGCCCAAAGCTATGGCTTTACTGCAAAAATACGAAGAAACAGATAGCCACGAGGGCGAAAAGCGGGTTGAGCTTCATTGCCACACCAATATGTCCGCAAAGGACGCAGTTTCCTCCGCCGCAGATATTGTAAATCAGGCGTACAAATGGGGGCACAAGGCGGTTGCGATTACCGACCACGGGGTTGTTCAGGCGTACCCCGCCGCCGCCGGAGCGGTAAAGGCTATCAGAAAGGGCGGCGGACAGTTCAAGGTTATCTACGGCGTGGAGGCGTACTTTGTCGATGACATTAACAACGATATTTCGGGGCTTAACGCAAAGCAGATAGCTAAATACCGCTGTCACCAGATAATACTTGTAAAAAATCTTACGGGGCTTAAAAATCTTTATAAATTAGTCTCGGACGCCCACCTGAATAACTTTAAGGGCAGACCGATTACCCTACGCAGTAAGCTTGATACCCTGCGGGAGGGGCTTGTTATCGGCAGTGCCTGCGAGCAGGGGGAGCTTTACAAGGCGATTGTGGACGAAAAACCCGAGGAGGAGCTTTTAAGGATAGCCGATTATTACGATTACCTTGAAATTCAGCCCCTGGGCAATAACGAGTTTATGGTTAGAGAGTCCTCATACCCCGATAAAAAGGACAAGAAGACGGGGGCGGTTATACCCAACCGCTTCCGCAAGGTTACAAGTGACGAGGTCATAAAGGACTTTAACCGCAAGGTGGTAGAGCTTGCAGATAAGTTAGGCAAGCCGGTTGTCGCCACGGGGGACGTGCATTTCCTTAAAAAGAGCGACGATATTATCCGCAAAATTCTTATGGCGGGTCAGGGCTTTGACGATTTCGACAATCAAGCCCCGCTTTACCTTAAAACCACCGACGAAATGCTTAATGATTTTGATTATTTCGGGGAGCGGGCAAAGGAATTTGTTATCGATAACCCGAACAAAATCGCCGATATGATTGACGACGACGTTATCCCCGTGCCCGACGGCAACTACCCGCCGGTAATCGAGCTGTCTCTTATACACATCTGACGCTGCCGACGATATGCAGTGTGTAGAT
>CAMCIX010000082.1 GCA_945875045.1 uncultured Clostridia bacterium
GATGGAGAGATTCGAACTCTCGAGCTCGTTTCCGAGCTACACGATTTCCAATCGTGCGCCCTCGACCGGACTAGGCGACATCTCCGTATAGGTCGAATAACAGTCGCTCATCACGACAAAGACTATTATAACTCCTAATCTTAAAAAAATCAAGTCTTTTTTTTGAAAATCAAGCCGCAGATAGTTTTTATTACTATTATAATTTATTTTATAATATACATTGACTTTTAAGGTATATTGAGTTATTATATATTCGAAGGAGCTGATGATAATGTCAATTGCGTCCGATATTATAAGAGGACATACCGATACCATTATTTTGTCAAGCCTAAAGGAAAAGGACAGCTACGGCTACGAGATCAACAAAAAAATCAAGCTTGCCTCGGGCGGTAGGTACGAGCTCAACGAGGCTACTCTTTACACCGCCTTTAAACGGCTGGAGGACAGCGGCTGCGTAGATTCCTACTGGGGAACGGAACAGTCCAATGCAAGGCGAAAGTATTATCATTTAACCGCGCTTGGGGCTGAAACCTGCGACAGGCTTTTGGAAGAATGGAAAACGGCAAAAAAAATTATTGATACGCTTATCGATTCGGAGGGTGAAGAAAATGAATGAAAAATTACGCGCATATGTGGAGGAGCTTTTTAAAAACGCTCCCAAAACCAAGCAAACCGTGGAAATTAAGGAGGAGATACTCCAGAACACAATGGACCGTTATAACGACCTTATAAAAGAGGGCCGCTCCCCCGAGGCGGCTTATAATATTTCGGTAGCGGGGATAGGCGATGTAAGTCATTTGATTGACAGTATGGTAGCCCCCGTCGCTTCTTCGGGTTATTCGAGGGAGGAGATTGCGGCGAACGAGAAAAAGCGCACCCTGCTTTTGGCGGTTGCCGTCGCGCTTTATATTCTCTGCGTGATTCCGCCGATTATCTGCGACGAGCTGGGCGCGCCCGATTTTGTCGGCGCAACCCTTATGTTTGTTATAGTAGCGTTCGCGACGGCGCTTATAATATACCGAAACGGAATAAAGCTAAAATACGACAAAAGCGACGGCACGGTTGTAGAGGACTTTAAGGAATGGAACCGCGATACAAAGGAAAGACGTTCGCTGATTTCTGCGGTAAACGGCGCTGTCTGGGCGCTGACCCTTGTAGTTTACTTTTTAGTAAGCTTTTTGACGGACGCGTGGTATATAAGCTGGCTTATATTCTTCATAGGCGGCGCGGTTACGAATATCGTTAAAGCGGTATTTGATTTGACAAGGTAGGTGTGAAGTATGAAGACATCGGCAGAAATAAGAATAGTAATATGGTCGCTTGTGGCGTTAATTCTTACGGGCGCGTTGGTTTCGGGAGTTGTGCTTAAAGGAGCTTGGGGCTCTTCGGACGATTTCTCGGTGGGCTTTACCGGAACGGTCTATTCGGGGGAATATAACATAGGCGGCGGAAGCGTTACAGAGCCGATAAACGCAGTAGAGGTGCACTGGGTAAGCGGCAAAATTGACATTGCGGTCTATGACGGGGAGGCGACCGTAATAGGCGAAAACGAGATTGACAATGAGGATTATAGATTAAGGTACAGGGTCGAAAACGGGAGATTAACCGTACATTCCGAAAAATCGGGCTTTAACTTCGGAGTTATCAAAAGACCCAAAAAGGAGCTTACAATAAAAATACCCCGCGCGTTCGCGCAGGATATAAGGGAGCTTAAAATAAATTCGGTCTCGGCGGAAATTAATATAAGCGGGCTTGCCGTTTCACAAACGGTTGAAGTAGATACCGTGAGCGGCAAGGTCACGGCAGAGGATTTAACCGCCGCCTGCCTTGAGTGCGATACGGTTAGCGGCGGCATAAAGGCTTCGGGAGCGATTGAAAGCTTTGATTTGGACAGCACCTCGGGCTCGGCGGAGATAACTACCTCTGTGCCGCTTAAAAGGCTTGAAACCGATACGGTAAGCGGAAATGTTACCGTAATTATCCATGAAAACAGCGGCTTTGAGCTTGAATTTGACACGGTAAGCGGCGATATTGACTGCGAGTTTCCCCTTACTAAGAAAAACGGAAAGCACATCTACGCTGACGGCTCTGCAAAGCTTGAAGCCGACAGCACCAGCGGAGATTTTACGGTTAAAAAATACGGATTTTAAGGAAATATAATAAAGCACGGCGCCTAAATTTAAGCGTCGTGCTTTTTAGATGTTAGATATCTGAAGCGGAACGGATAAATCCGTTCCCTACGATGTTCAATTAAATTTTGCAACCCTACGTTTTATATTGCAAAAAAATAATTCCGCATTCCGAATTAAACATTACTCGTCCAGCGCGCAAATATCCTTAAAGGTTTCGCGCCTTACCGCAAGGTAATCGCGCTCGGAGTTAAGCATTACAACTGGCGGTCTGCCTACGCGGTTGTAGTTTGAAGCCATTGAATAGTTGTAAGCTCCCGTGGTAAGCACCGCCAAAATCTCACCGCGAGCGGGCTTTGGCATTTTGACATTTTCCTGAATGAGGTCGCCCGACTCACAGCAACGTCCCGCAACGGTGGCGGTGTAGTCCTTTTCGTCGTTTGCACGTGAAGCTAAAATCACGGTGTAGGGGGATTCGTAAAGGGTGTAGCGCGGATTGTCGGTCATACCGCCGTCAATCGAAACATAATTTTTATACCCCGTAATTTCCTTAACGCTTCCTACGGTGTAAAGGGTCATACCCGCGTCTGCAACAAGACTGCGACCGGGTTCCATAAGAATTTTGGGGACGGGGAGACCGAGTTTTTCACATTGGGTATTAAGAATTTCCGCAACCTCTTTGATTTTCTCGCCGTAATCGATTTTGGGGTCGTCCTCGGTATAGCGAACGCCCAAGCCGCCGCCTAAATTAAGGGTTTCGGCGGTGTAGCCTAAGCTGTCGCGCACCTCGGCGATAAATTCGAGCATAATCTCGGACGCGTCGGTAAAGGGCTGTGACTCGAAAATCTGGGAGCCTACGTGGCAATGAAAGCCGCAAAGCTTAATGTTTTCAAGGGAAAGCGCCTTTTTGACGATTTCCATAGCCTGACCCGTTTCAATTGCCGTTCCGAACTTTGAATCGACAGAGCCTGTGGAGATTTTTTTATGTGTATGCGGGTCGATTCCCGGGGTGATTCTAAGCAGAATATTCTGTTTTACACCCATTTCGCCCGCTATGCGGTTAAGGGCTGAAAGCTCGTCCTCGCCGTCAACAACGAAACAGCCGACCTTGTTTTCTATAGCAAAGCGAATGTCCGCGTCGGTCTTGTTGTTGCCGTGGAAAAAGCTGTTTTCCATAGGAAAGCCCGCCGCGGCGGCGGTGTAAATTTCACCGGGGGAGACAACGTCAATATCGATACCCTCCTCAGCCATAATGCGGTATATCTGCTTGCAGGAAAACGCCTTGCTCGCAAATTCGGGCATAGAGCCTGTGGGGAAATACTTTGCCATAGCGGTCTTGTAGGCTCTTACATGCTCGCGGATTTTGTCCTCGTCCATTAAGTAAAGGGGAGTGCCGTATTTCTCGGCTAATTCGACCGTGTCATACCCCGCAAAGGTCAAATGTCCCTTTTCGTTTACCGAAATATTATTACAAATCATTGGTTTCACCTAAAGCTTAATCAGAGTAATTTTCTAAGACGGTCTGCCGCCTCAAGGGTGGATTCACGACTGCCGAAAGAGGTTAAGCGGAAATATCCCTCGCCCGCGTCGCCGAAGCCCGCACCCGGAGTGCCTACAACCTGAGCGTTGTTAAGCAAGAAGTCGAAGAACTCCCACGACCCCATACCGTTCGGGCATTTAAGCCAAAGGTAGGGGGAATTTTCGCCGCCCGTAAACTCGATACCCTTTTCTTTAAGCACCTCGCCTATAATTCCGGCGTTTTCCATATAGTAGGCGATAGCCTCGCGGCACTGCGCCTGACCCTCGTCGGACAAAGCCGCTTCTGCTGCGCGCTGTACAACATAGGGTACGCCGTTAAACTTGGTTGCCTGTCTTCTTGACCAGAGGAAGGAAAGCTTGTTTTCGCCAACCGTTAATTCGTCGGGGAATACCGACCAGGCACAGCGTGTACCTGTAAAGCCCGCGGTTTTTGAAAAGCTGCAAATCTCCACCGCGCAGGACTTTGCGCCCTCAATTTCGTATATAGAGTGGGGATAATCGCCGCTGATAAAGGCTTCGTATGCCGAGTCGAATATAATAAGCGAGCCCGTCTTATTTGCAAAATCTATCCACTTTTTAAGCCCCTCGCGGCCGTAAACCGCGCCTGTCGGGTTGTTAGGGGAGCAAAGGTAGATAATATAGGGCTTTTCCTCTACGCCGTCGGGTAGGGGCAAAAAGCCGTTTTCTTGACTGCCCTTTAGGAAGCTTACCTTTCTGCCGCTCATAATATTGCTGTCAAGATAAACGGGATAAACGGGGTCGGGAATTAAAATCTCGTTGTCGCCCAAAATATCAACTATGTTGCCGACGTCGCTTTTTGCGCCGTCCGATACAAAAATCTCCTCCGCGCTTAAATCAACGGGGAACTTTTTGTAGTAATTCGCAATAGCTTCGCGCAGAAAATCGTAGCCGTATTCGGGAGCGTATCCCCTAAACGTAGCGGCGTTGCCCATCTCGTCCGCCGCCTTTTTCATCGCCTCAACCACAACAGGGGAGAGGGGGAGGGTTACGTCGCCTATACCGAGCCTTACTATTTTAGCATCGGGGTGTTCCGCCGAATAGGCGTTTACACGTTTTGCAATCTCGGAAAAAAGATAGTTCTTTTTAACGTTGAAGAAATTTTCGTTAACCTTAATCTGTAAACTCATAGCTCATACACTCCGTCATAAACTTTTTCCGCCGCACCCCTCATATATATATGAGAATTATCGGCATAGGTTATATTCAAATCGCCGCATTTTAAATGCACCGTTATTTCCGTTCCCTTTTCGCAGTAGCCGTTAAGCACCGCCGCTACCGCCGCCGCGCAGGCGCCCGTGCCGCAGGCGAAGGTCTCGCCGCTACCCCGCTCCCAGACCCGCATTTCAAGGGTTTTGTTATCTATAACCCTTATAAACTCGGTGTTGACCTGCTCGGGGAAAATTGGGTTAAATTCAAACTTAGGACCTATCTTTTCAAGGTCTAAAGCCTTTACGTTATCGCAGAAAACCACCGCGTGGGGGTTGCCCATAGAAACGGCGGTAATGCGGTATTCCTTGCCGTCAATCTCTAACGGCTCGTTTATCATACGCTCGCCGTTAAACAGAACAGGAATGTCCTTGGGTACTAAAATCGGCTCGCCCATATCTACGGTAAGACTAACCGCCTTGCCGTCCTTTTCGGTAACCTTAAGGGTTTTTATGCCGCTTAGGGTCTCAACCGTAAGGGTTTCCTTGTGAGCTATCCCTGTGTCGTAAATATATTTACCCACACAGCGAATACCGTTGCCGCACATCTTGCCCTCGCTTCCGTCAAGGTTGAACATACGCATTTTCGCGTCCGCCACCTCGGAGGGGCAGATAAGTATAACCCCGTCGCTCCCCACACTCGTTCTTCTTGGGGACATAACCTTTGCTAAGTATTCAGGATCGGGAATATTCTCCTTAAAGCAGTCGATATATATGTAATCGTTGCCGATTCCGTGCATTTTTGTAAACTTGATTTCTCTCATAAATCCGCCGCCTTAAATCTTAATTCCTACCTTGCGCATCTCACCGAACAGCACCTCGCGGTGAGCCTCCTCCATAGGAGTAAGAGGCATACGCAGATAATCCTCGCAAAATCCCATAGCCGCCATAGCCGCCTTAACAGGAATAGGGTTAACCTCGCTGAACAGCGCGTTTATAAGGTGGAGATATTTAAGCTGCATTTCTGCCGCGCCCTTAACGTCCCCCGCCTTAAACTTAGCGCACATCTCCGCCGACTCTTTGGGTAAGAGGTTTGCCAGCACCGAGATACAGCCCTTGCCGCCTAATGACATAATCGGAACGGTCTGATCGTCGTTGCCCGAATAAATGTTGATGTTATCGCCGCACAGCGCCGCAATCTCGGCTACGGCAGAGATATTCCCGCTTGCCTCTTTAATTGCCGAAATGTTGGGGTGCTCGGAAAGCGCCTTTACGGTCGCGGGCTGAATATTAACCCCTGTGCGTGAGGGAACATTGTAAAGAATTACGGGAGCGGTCGCCTTGTCGGCAATCTCGCTGTACATTTTAATAAGACCGTTCTGGGTTGCCTTATTGTAATAAGGGGTTACTACCAGCACGCCGTCAACCCCCGCCTTGCAGGAAAAATCGGTAAGGTCAAGGGCGTAGGCGGTATCGTTAGAGCCTGTACCCGCGATAATCGGCACACGGTGATTAGCCTTCTTTACCGCAAATTCAATTGCAGAGCGGTGTTCCTCGTCGGTAAGGGTTGAGGACTCGCCGGTAGTACCGCAGATAACAAGAGCGTTTACGCCCTCGTTAATCTGCCAGTCGATAAGTCTGCCGAAGGCGTCGTAATCAATGCCGTCGGGTGTGATGGGTGTAATGAGGGCAGTTGCGATTCCCTCAAAAATCGGAGCTTTCATTTTAACACATTCCTTTTTAAATTTTTTTACCGTCTACATAAAAAAATAGCCGATTGCTCGACTATCAAAACCAGAAAGCACGCAAAGTAAGCGCGCCGATATTCTGCTTTTGATAGCTCTCCGCATAAGCGACAGTAAAGCGGATATTATTCCGTTTTACCAGATCGACCGCCCGCCGGCGCGCCGTCTTCGGCGACCGCTCCTTTCGCCCTTGACCTTCTTCCGCCGAAGTTAACATTCAAAAGCTACTGATAGCAAATCGCACCTCTATCATATTAAATAGAATTTACCACGTATTTATCGTTTTGTCAAGAGTTTTAATGCAAAAGCTTATTATTTATTTATATAAGAGCTATTTATTTACAAAAAAGATTGACACTTTGAC
>CAMCIX010000083.1 GCA_945875045.1 uncultured Clostridia bacterium
AGATGTAGAGAGGTCTCGTGGGCTCGGAGATGTGTATAAGAGACAGGAGCATAACGGCGGGGTTTGCGTAGCGGCGCTTACCGACAATGACGAGGTTCTGTTTGTAAGACAGTTCCGCTATCCTTATATGGAGGTTATTCCCGAAATACCCGCCGGAAAGCGAGACAGCGCGGACGAAGACCCGCTCGAATGCGGAAAGCGCGAGCTAAAGGAGGAAACGGGAGCTACCGCCGAGAGGTTTATTCCCCTCGGAAGACTTTACCCCTCCCCCGGCTACTGCGGGGAAATTATATGGATGTACGCCGCGACCGGGCTATCCTACGGCGAGCAAAGCCCCGATGAAGACGAGTTTTTAAGCATTGAAAAAATCCCGCTTGAAAAGGCGGTTCAAATGATTTTGTCGGGCGAAATCACCGACGCGAAAACTCAGGCGGCGGTGCTAAAGCTTAAAATATTAAAGGACAGCGGAAAGCTTTCTTAAAGCCGACTTAACTTGTTTCTTAGGTTTTTGTATTTCTTATAAGCTTCGGATAAACACAATAAGCTTGTGGTTATGTAGCGGCGCATTATATGCGCCGTGCGGTTGAAAGATGCTCTTCATAGGAAATCTCGCCAAGCTCACTACGCCTTCTTTTACCGCTTTTTGAAATTATAGCAAGGTTCATCTTATCGTGCTCACGCTTTGTTATAACGCCCTTCTCCAAGAGATAGTTGTTATAATAAAGCAGTCTTAGCTCTCTTGTCATAATTTCAAGTTTTAGCTTATTATCTTTCTCCATGCTCTTTCCTTTCTACTCACTGATATTATGAGCAAATTTTGCTTTCTATACTCAAAATCAATCTCTCCTTCGTAAAATTCATCGGTAATACTCATTCCAATATTTTGCTTTTTCTCTTGTCAACGCGTCCATAGCATCGGACAGCATTTTGTATATTATCAAATTTCGGGTTCAAAACAATACAAATGTATTGATTTGCAATTAAATTTATGTTATCATTAATGTATGATTTGACAATGAACAGTGCAAGGAGAATTTTGATAATGGATGTACATTCCGTCCGTCAGCAATTAAGGACTAAAAGTATATATGATATATCGCTTAGGGTTACATTTTATGCCCGTGTATCATCTGAAAAGGACGAGCAGTTAAACTCGCTTGACAACCAGATTACCTATTACCGTAATTTTATTAAAAAGAACGCCAACTGGGAATTTGTTGAGGGGTATATCGACGAGGGACTTTCGGGTATAAGCACCAAAAAGCGCGAGAATTTTCACAATATGGTAAACGACGCAAAGTCGGGACTTTTTGACCTTGTTATCACAAAGGAAATCACCCGATTTGCCCGTAATACCCTTGACAGTATTCAGTACACCCGCGACCTGCTTTCCTACGGCGTGGGGGTGTTTTTCCAAAACGATAATATCAACACCCTTGACGAGGACAGCGAGCTTAGACTTACTATTATGTCGGGTATTGCACAGGACGAATTGCGTAAATTATCGTCTCGAATTAAATTCGGTCATCAGGAGGCTATAAAGAAAAATGTTGTCCTCGGAAACAGCCGAATTTTCGGCTACCGTAAGGACAACAAGCGGCTTGTTATCGACGAAAAAGAGGCGGAAATGGTTAGGGAGCTTTTTACCCTTTACGCCACCGATAGCTACAGTATGAAGCAGATTGAGGAAATCTTTTGGAACAAGGGCTACCGAAACAACAACGGCAAGCGAATCTGCCACAGTACAATGTCGAACACCATTTCCAACCCTAAGTACAAGGGCTACTATGTGGGCAACAAGGTAAAAATCGTCGATATGTTCACCAAAAAGCAGAAGTTTTTACCGCCCGAGGAATGGGTTATGTTTAAGGACGAGACGGGAGAAATTGTACCCGCCATTGTAAGCGAGGAATTATGGGAGCAGGCAAACGCCGTCCTTAAAAGGCGAAGCCGTGATGTTAAGAACCGTCAAAACAAATGCAATCATCCGAATCTTTTAACCGGCAAAATGTACTGCACTCATTGCGGAAAGCTATATTACCGCAAGGACAGCAAGGACCGCAAGGGCAATGTTCTTAGCCGTTGGATATGCAGCGGCAAGATAAACAACGGTGCCGACTCCTGTCCCTCCTTTACGATTTATGAGGAGGAAATCAAGGAAGTTCTTTACGAGGTATTTAAAGACACCGCCGAGGACGCGCGCTTAATTATCGAGGAATACACCAATATGTACGCCGAGATATTAGCGAAAGATACTTCATCGGGTGAATTGCAAAAGCTCAAAGACCGTCTTAATCTACTTTCAAAGAAAAAGTCAAAGCTGCTTGAATACAATATTGCGGG
This sequence comes from uncultured Clostridia bacterium, assembly GCA_945875045.1. Classification (GTDB taxonomy): domain Bacteria; phylum Bacillota; class Clostridia; order Oscillospirales; family Acutalibacteraceae; genus UBA737. The sequence continues at coordinate 2,344 of CAMCIX010000083.1, forward strand.
ACAGATAAGCGATCGCGACTTTGTTGAAATGAACAAGCAAATTTCCGAGGAATCCGCCGAAATTTATTCCACTATCGAAGAAATGGAAAATGAAATTAATTCGCGGGCGGGTTACAAGCAAAGGATTGAAGAAATAAAAACTATCCTCCAAAAAGCCGAAAGCGAAGCCTCAAACAAAATGATAGACTCCGCTTTTGTAAACAGATATATTGATAAGATATATGTAACTCCCATTGACGACGGTACAGCCGAGATTTCGGTTAAGATTTTCACGGGCGATACCTTTGGGAAGATTTTTGAAAAGGTAAACCGTCAGCTCGTAGGTCGTACGGGACACACTTTTAAAAAGATGATCGAGTCTTACGAAAACAGTATGAAATAAGACCCCGCGTCAATTATGGAGACCCGCTCGCGGGTCTCCTTTTTTTTTGAATAATAATCCTTTTTCGGTGCAAACTATTAAAAAAGGAGTGATAAAATGTTCGATAAAATTTGTCTTATGCTTGTTATAATCGGTGCTCTCAACTGGGGTCTTGTAGGCTTATTTGAGTTCGACCTTGTCGCTTGGGCATTCGGCGGAGCGACTGCCATTATAAGCCGTATAATATATACCGTCATAGCTCTTGCGGGCATATGGTGTATATCCCTTCTTTTCAGGGACAGGGGAGCTTCCGGCAACGATTAATCAGCTCGGAGCATTTTAAAAGAGAAGCCTTTGTAATCAGGGCTTCTCTTTAATTATTTCGGTATCAAAGGGTCTGTTGCTCATCATTTTCGGCTTGTTCGTTTCGGTCGTTTTTAATATCCCGCACAAGGGTGAAAATAATATAAACCGAGCCTGCCGCTAACAATACTATCGCGGCGAAAATTACATATCCAAAGGGACTTTTTTCGCTTTTTTGCATATAAAAGTCCTCTGACCAATAGCTCTTAAAAACCTCCTCGGCATATTTGGTATCGGTTCCCGACGAGGTATAAAAGCTTAAAACATAATCCTTTTTAGCCGCAACGGTGAAATAGCTTATCACCGTAAACCCACCGCCCGAATCGCTTGCGCTCTCTGCTGTTTTAATAAAGCTCTGCCCGTCCTTATCTATTATTTCGCCGCGGTTTGCCCCCGTAATATCGGGTATTAACGCCGTGATTTTATCCTCGGTCAGATTTGTAAGATTCCCTATGCTCGCCGAAAAGGAGGACTCCGCCACGGCGAGCCTTATCTGCTTTGAATTATCATTATTCACGGCTATAAATTTTATGCCGTTTTCGGCGCAGTAGCTTTCAAGCTCGGTATCGGTCATACCGAGGATTTTCGCTGTTTCAGCCGAACTTTTGCCCGATTCATAGGAATAAAAGCCCTCGGGCGCGGTAATTTTAATTCCTCCCGATTGGGCAAAAGCCGAAACGGTGAACAGCAAAACCGCCGCGGCGGTGCAAATAATTTTTTTAATCAAAAAATCACCCGAGTATTAAAAAATATTGTTTTGCCTTTTAGCGGCTGTTAAAGTGTTCTGCATAAGCATAGCGATAGTCATAGGACCTACGCCGCCGGGGACGGGAGTAATAGCCGAAGCCTTTTCCTTAACCGCCTCATAGTCCACGTCGCCGTATAGCTTTCCGTCAACCCTGTTCATACCTACGTCGATTACCACAGCGCCCTCCTTAACCATATCGGCGGTGACAAATTTTGCCTTGCCCACAGCCGCGACCAGAATATCGGCTTTGCTACATATTTCCTTTAAATTTTGGGTTTTTGAATGGCATACCGTAACCGTTCCGTTTTTGTGGAGCAAAAGCATAGCCATCGGCTTGCCGACTATGTTAGAACGCCCGATTACTACGCAGTTTTTTCCCTCGGGATTGATATTCTCGTATGCTAACATCTCCATAATCCCTGCCGGTGTGCAAGGAACGAAATCATAGTCGCCTATCATTATTCTGCCCACATTTGCGGGGTGGAAGGCGTCAACGTCCTTTTCGGGCAATATGGAATTTATAATCAGCTTTTCGTCAAGATGGCGGGGCAGGGGCAACTGGCAAAGTATGCCGTTAATGCTCTTTTTGCGATTAAGCTCGTCCACAAGCGCCAAAAGCTCTTCTTCTGTCGTGCTTTCGGGCAGGGCGTATTCCTCCGAGATAATTCCCAGCGCCTCGCACGCCTTTTTCTTATTCGCTACATATATTTTCGAGGCGGGATCCTCGCCCACTATTATAACCGCAAGACCCACCGTGATTCCCTTTTCATTGAGCTCGGCTACGCCCTTTTTAACCCGCTCCTTAACTGCGGCGGATATTACCTTACCGTCAATTATTCTGCTCATTTTCTTCATCTCCTGTTTCTTCTGTTTCTGTAATAAAATCATCATTTTCCGCAAAAACCTCGGTATAACCGTCCGAAACGGCGGTTTCGGCGGTGCGCCTGCGCATTAACACAAGCAGTATCGCTCCCGCAATGCAAATCGTAAAGGACAAAAGGCAGGAAACGCGGATATTCCCTATCATCAGGCTGTCGGTGCGGAGAAGCTCGATAATTCCTCTTCCAAAGCCGTACCAAACGCAGTACATAAGGGAAATTTCACCGCTGAAGCGGCGATTTTTACTAAGCCGGTTAAGTATAAAAAATCCTGCTATACACCAAACCGACTCATACAAAAAGCAGGGGTGAACCAGACCCTCCCCCATTTCGGAGATTGTCTTGGTGCTTTCCATTCCCCACCAGCTGCTGCCCGTAAACGAACCGTAAGCCTCTTGATTTACAAAGTTTCCCCAGCGGCCTATTCCCTGCCCGATTAGAAAGCCCATCACGGCTAAATCGAACATATCGAATATCTTAATCTTTCGGATTTTGCACATTACCGCTCCCGAAACAAAAGCTCCTATAACGCCGCCGTAAATGGCAAGCCCCGCAAAGCCCGAGGAATCGCCGAAGCCGAAAAAGTCGCCGATACCGTTAAGCTTTTCACCGTCAAAAATAAGGTAATAGGCGCGTGCCGAAAGTATCGCCACAGGGGTTGCGACCAGCACCACGTCAAGCATACGGTCGGTGTTTATCCCAAGACGCGCGGCGTTTTTAATGCCATAGATAAGCGCAAGTAAAAATCCCGTCGCAATTATTATTCCGTACCAGTAAATATCCCAGTGCCGCGAGCCCAAGGGTATTGAGAACGCCACGGGCGAAATGGTAAGCTTTATTCCGAAAATTACAACATCATAGCTCATAAGTTTTTCCTCATTCAGGCTTAATAACCGAAAGAACGGTTTTGTCGTTATCCAAAAGCGACAGCCTTTTATAAACGTCCTCGGGGGTTACCGTCTTTAAATATTTCAGCTCGTCAAACAGTCCGCTGTCCGACATAGCGCAGTCAACAAGTCTTGTCGCAATGCTTTCCACGCTGTTAAACGCCCGTACCGCCTCGCCGTACATTCCGCAGCGGACGGCGGAAAAGAGCTTTTTGTCGATTCCGTCGGTCTTAAGGCGTTCGACCTCCGCCTTTATCTCCTCCGCGACCCGCTGAGGATTAGAGGACTCGCCCTCGAATATCACCGCGGAATATCCGTTGCCCGTAAAATATTCCGTAGAAAACTCGTCGTTTATAAGCCCCTCGTTTATAAGCTTTTTATAAAGTGGGGACGCGTCTCCCGCAATTATTTCAAGCAGTATCGCGGTGCGGATTTTCTCCTTAACCGTGCGCTCGGGCTTATCTAAGCCCTCCTTGTACCCGAAGCAGAATAAGGGCTGTGCCACCGCCAGCTTTTGCTCTACATAGCTTTGCGAAACGGCGTCGGGCTCGTCACAGCCGATTCTTTCAATCTCAATCGGCTCGTTTGTCTTAATCGCTCCGTTTATTTGACTTAACACCTTTTCCGAATTTACGTTGCCCGCTATACAGATAAACATATTTGACGGGTTGTAAAAGGTATTGTAGCACTTATAGAGAAGCTTATCGTTGATTTCGGCAATAGATTCCACCGTTCCCGCTATATCAATTCTTACAGGGTGATTTTTATACATAGCAAGGAGCATATTAAACATAACCCGCCATTCGGGGCTGTCGTCGTACATTCTTATTTCCTGACCGATTATACCCTGCTCCTTTTGCACGGTTTCGGCGGTAAAATAGGGCGACTGAACAAAATCAAGAAGTATTTTGAGGTTATCGTAAAATCTGTCCGAGCAGGAAAACAGATAGCAGGTGCGGTCAAAGGAGGTGTAGGCGTTGGCATACGCGCCTGTCGCGGCGTATTTGGTAAATGCGTCGCCGTCCTCGCTTTCAAATAGCTTATGCTCTAAAAAGTGCGCAATACCCTCGGGCACCTGAGTTTTCTCTCCGTTTACAGAAAAGCAGGTGTCTATAGAGCCGTATTTTGTTCCGAACACCGCGTAAGCCGAGTTATACTGCGGCTTTTCCAAAATATATATTTTAAGACCCGACGGGTGAACCGCCATTACATAGCTTTCCCCTATCTCGCTTTCAAAAACCTGTTTTTGCATTACTTTTCCTCCTTAGGCAGAAGCTTATAAACCTGTCTCTTATACACATCTCCGAGCCCACGAGACCTCTCTAC
>CAMCIX010000084.1 GCA_945875045.1 uncultured Clostridia bacterium
CAGTGTGCCTTTTTACTTCCCTTGCCTGTGTTTAGTTTCACGCTAACCGTCCCCTTGGCTCTTAGGGTTTTAATATATTATTTCCACACCTAATTGCAAAACAGACTTTAACTGTTTTTGCTTAGGAATTTTGACTTGATATGATTTGGCGGAGCTTATCCACGTTCCATGATAATATACGGTGAAGATAATTCCTTCATTTCCGGAAGTTTTATGGGAAAACTCAAAAGTCCCAAAACCTTGACAAATAACTGTTGACATGGTATACTGAAAAAGCCAAAATATGAATTAAATCGACAAGGAGCGATGATTTTGAAGGTTGTAATTCTTGCAGGCGGTTTCGGAACAAGGATTTCAGAGGAGTCGCAGTATAAACCCAAGCCTATGATTGAAATCGGCGGTATGCCGATTCTCTGGCATATAATGAAGGAATATTCCTACTACGGCTACAACGAATTTATTATTTGTGCCGGTTATAAACAGCAGTATGTAAAAGAATGGTTTGCGAATTATTTTCTTTACACAAGCGATGTTACTTTCAACTTTGCGAACGGAAATGAAATGATAATTCACGAGCAACATTCCGAGCCGTGGAAGGTTACGGTTGTCGATACCGGACTTAACACTATGACAGGCGGCAGGGTAAAGAGAATTCAGAAATATATCGGTGATGAGCCCTTTATGCTCACCTACGGAGACGGTGTGTGCGATATTGATATTTCAAAGCTCGTTGAATTCCATAAATCTCACGGTAAGCTCGCAACTCTTACGGCTGTTATACAAGAGCAGCAAAAGGGCGTTCTCGATATAAAAGAAAACGGAGCGGTTCGCAGCTTCCGCGAAAAGCAGGTAAATGACGGCGCCGCCATAAATGCGGGATATATGGTATTACAGCCTCGGATTTTCGATTATCTTGAGGATGATAATACTATCTTTGAAACAACGCCGCTTGAGCGACTTGTAAGCGAAAAACAGTTGATGAGCTATCGCTATACAGGCTTCTGGCAGTGTATGGATTCTATGCGCGAAAAGCTTCTGCTCGAAAAGCTTTGGACTTCGGGAAACGCACCCTGGAAAAAGTGGAAATAAAGGATAATCCGAATGATATTGAATGTAAAAAGGGTATATTATGCCGTTTTCATTTGTCAGAATGGAGATTAATATGAGCTTAGATTTTTTTAACGGCAAAAAAGTGTTCATCACCGGACATACGGGTTTTAAGGGAACATGGCTTTGCCGTATTCTTATTAATGCGGGAGCTACAGTTACAGGCTTTTCAGCCGAGCCTCCCACAGATCCCAACCTGTTTTCGCTTGCGGACATTGAACCGCATATTACTTCTGTGATAGGCGATGTAAGAGATATGTCGGCTTTGAAAAGGGCGTTCGACCAAGCAGAGCCTGATATTGTGCTGCATCTTGCGGCTCAGCCTATAGTAAGGGATAGCTACAAAGACCCTGTTTACACCTATGAAACCAATGTTATGGGTACCGTCAATTTGCTTGAATGCGTCAGAACAGCGAAGAATCCGCCTAAATCGGTGGTAAATATCACTACGGACAAGGTTTATAAAAACAACGAATGGGCGTGGGGATACCGCGAAGACGAACCGCTTGACGGTTATGACCCCTATTCAAATTCAAAATCCTGCTCTGAGCTTGTGACGCATAGCTATAAGGTTTCCTTCCTTGATGAAATGGGAATAGCGGTTTCAACGGCGCGCGCGGGAAATGTTATCGGAGGCGGAGATTTTGCCAATGACCGTATAATTCCCGACTGTGTGCGTGCGGCGGAAAAAAAGGAAATCATTGCTGTGCGTAACCCGTATTCGACAAGACCGTATCAGCATGTTCTTGAACCCCTTGCGGTCTATCTTACCATAGCCGAGCGGCAGTATGAGAATCAAAAATATGCGGGCTACTATAATGTGGGACCGGACGACTGCGATTGTATAACCACAGGAGAGCTTGTAACCCTTTTCTGCGATACCTTCGGAGAGGGTATGAAATGGGAAAACAAGTCCACAGGCGGTCCGCACGAGGCAAGCTTCTTAAAGCTTGACTGTTCAAAGCTGAAGGCGACCTTCGGATGGAAGCCAAAATGGCATATGGACGAATGTATGAGAATGACCTGCCGTTTCAGTAAAATATGGCTCTCGGGGGGAGATATTCCCGCTGAGATGGACTATGAAATTAATGAATTTTTTAGATGAACGGCATATGGCAAATACTTTGTCTTAGTCTGCATAAGAACCCTGTTAAGCGGTTCTTTCAGGGTAATATTAAAACCATAAACGCCGATCTCCGTTCATCAGCCGACGGAAATTTGCATCTGTCGGCTTAGGTATTTTATCGGCAGAATGGGGATTAGAATGGAAGAAAAAACAAATTACGGCATCGTGGATCCTTTAAATGTTTTGCGTGTTGTTGCGGCATTGTGTGTATTTTTTCTTCATACAACAATTTTCACCGATGTTTCTTTTTTCGCTGAAAGAGACGCAACCTTTATTTTCAGAACTCCCGCCTGGGCAGGAGTATGGATTTTTATGTTCCTTTCGGGTTATTTTGCAGGAAAAGGCTTTATTTCGGGTAAATATTCTTTAAGCGTCCGAGGCTTTTTGCAATACTATAAAAGGCGTTTCGTAAAAATCATATTTCCTACCCTTTGTTTTATTTTCTTTTGCGTAACCGTAATACAGCCTGATTTTGTTCCGAACAACCCTGATTTTCTTCCTAAAGTACTTATATGTATCGGGTAAAGCCTGATTTCAGCGCAATGGGGGCGACGTGGTATGTCTTTCTTCTTTTTTGGTTTTATCTTTTAGCCCCGTTTGCGGCGTTTCTGCTTAATAAATGCTGTAAATCGGTTCATATTCTGTTGGCTTGTGTTTTTACCGTCGGCGGCTTTGCTTTCAGGCTTTTAGCACTTAAATATAAGCTGCCGTGGAGTCAAGACGTATATCTCTCGCTTTACGGTAACGCTGATCTTTTCTTTTCCGGAATGTGCTGGTCCTATGCTTCGAAAAACAAAAAGTTGTTAAAGCATTCGCTCGGCGCGGTTCTTAAAATATGCGCAGGGGGTGTTATTAGCGGCATTAATAATTGTAAATTGTTATATTTACAATCAGGGCTCCCTCGGTGATACCGCCTTTCTTAATGTTTATCAATACTATTTTCCTACGGCTTATATACTTCTTTTGATGCTTTATGTCTATGTTTTTGACAACGGCAGGGGCAAGGTCGTTTTCTCGGCTAAAAGGCTTGCCGAAAATCCGTTGCATATAATAGACCGGCTCGCTTCGATATCCTTTGAGTTTTACCTTCTGCACAGCTTGGTTTTGTGGAAAATAAGCGGATGGTTTACTCTTGAGGACTCGCTGTCGGCGTATTTGTTGCTTGCACTTACGGGCGCAATTATTACAATTATATTATCTGTGGGATTTCACCGTATCTTTAAAACAAAGGAAATAAAACAGTAATTTTTCGGAGATAAAAAATGGATGTACTCAAGCAATTAAAAAGTATTAATAAGGATAACTGGAAACAGGTCTTATGGCAGTTTATTAAGTTTGGACTTGTCGGCGTTTCCAATACTCTCGTTTCTACGGGGATATATTATATATTTATTTGGATTAATAAGGATTTGTATTTTTGGGGCAATGCCGTCGGTTGGGTGATAAGCGTATTTAACAGCTTTTTTTGGAATAACATCTTTGTTTTTAAGAACTCGCAGATGGGCTTCTTCAAAAAGCTGCTAAGAACATATATCGCTTACGGCGGCAGCTTTTTGCTTGGAAGCGTCCTTATTGTACTTCAGGTCAGGGTGATTGGTGTTTCGGAGTGGTTGGCTCCTTGGATCAATTTGGTAATTACAATACCTATCAACTTTATCTTAAATAAATTTTGGGCATTTAAAGCATAATAAAAAGGGGAATAAAAAATGAGAGTTAAAATATCCGATTGGATAGCAGACTTTTTGGTTGAAAACGGTATAAAGCATAATTTTACCGTTCCTGGCGGCGGAGCTATGCATTTGAATGTATCCTTCGGACATAAGGAAGGGCTTAAATGCGTCTATGTTCAGCACGAGCAGTCGGCAGCTATTGCTGCAGAGGGCTATTACAGGACGACAAACGAGCTTCCGCTTGTTTGCTGTACGACGGGTCCGGGTGGAACAAATACCCTTACAGGAGTGCTCGGCGCGTGGCTTGACAGCATTCCGATGCTTATAATCAGCGGTCAGATACGCTATGCGACAACGGCAAGAGCAGCGGGAATCCCCGTACGCGCAATGGGAGATCAGGAATACGATATTACGCCGATGGTTTCGCATATGACCAAGTATGCCGAAATGATAATCGATCCTAAAACCGTTAAGTACCATCTGCAAAAAGCGCTTTATCTTGCAAAATCGGGAAGACCCGGTCCTGTTTGGCTTGATGTTCCGCTTGATATTCAGGGCGGATATATCGATACCGAGGAGTTTATAGAATTTGATCCCTCCGAGCTTGAAAAGGACGCTGTTCCCGCCGTTACCGACGAACAGATAAATACCGTCATAGAAAAAATCAAGGCCGCTGAGCGTCCTGTTTTATATCTCGGAAACGGAATTCACATAGCCGATTGCGTGGAGCTTATGAGAAAGGTGGCGCACAAGCTCGGAATACCCGCGGTTTCCGCTTTTGACTCAACCGACCTTATGCCGCACGACGACGAGCTTTTTGCGGGTATGCCCGGACTTCTCGGCGACCGCGCGGGTAACTGGGCTGTTCAGAACTCCGATCTTGTTTTGTCGGTGGGGTGCAGACTCAGCTGCCGTCAGGTAGGATATAATGTCAAGACCTGGGCGCGCGAAGCCTTTGTTATAATGGTAGACATTGATAAATATGAGCTTCAGAAGCCGAGCATTCATGTTGAAATGCCGATTTGGGCGGACGCGGCGGATTTCCTTTCGGCGCTTGACAGGAATATCGACGCTGCGCTTGAGCCGCACAGCGAGTGGATAAAAACCTGCAAGACCTGGCGTAAAAATTACCCCGTTGTGACCGAAGCTCATTATAAGAGGCAGGGCCTCGCGAACGCTTATTGCTTCCTTAACGATGTTAGTCACGCCGTCAAAGAGGATCAGACCATAGTCCTCGGAAACGGCACGGTAGAGGCGTGCCTGCACGCAATTTATATAAAGGAGCACACGCGGCTTATCTGCAACAGCGGCGCCGCAAGCATGGGATACGATCTGCCCGCCGCAATAGGCAGCTGCTTTGCAAGCGGAAAAAAGGAAACGGTATGCCTTACGGGCGACGGTTCTATACAGATGAATTTACAGGAGCTTCAAACCATTGTTTTCCATAAGCTGCCGATAAAGATTTTCGTTGTTAATAATCAGGGCTACCATTCAATGCGTCAGACCGAGGGGAATCTGTTCCCTGAGTTCACAAAAGTCGGAGTAGGACCCGAGAGCGGCGACCTTTCCTTCCCTGAAATGAAGAAAATTGCCGAAGCCTACGGTATTCCTTATTTGAGTGCGGCTTCAAATGCCGAATTGCCTGAGGCGATAGAAGAAACCCTCTCGACCGAAGGGTATGCTATGTGCGAAATCTTTGTTGACACAAATCAGAAGTTTGAGCCTAAAAGCGCAACTAAGCGCTTGCCCGACGGTACTCTTGTAAGCCCGCCGCTTGAGGATTTGGCTCCCTTCCTCCCCAAAGAGGAGCTTGAGAAAATTATGATTATTCCTATGCTTGAGGAAGACGTAAGATAAGCGCTTGTCCGAACAGTACTTCACGGAAGCTAAAGGTTAATCTCCGTTTTGCCGCTTACGGAGATTTTGCCCCGTCGGTGCGGACAGTCAAGCGGCAGAATGGAGATTATTATGAAAAAGGCTCTCGTTACAGGAGCGAGCCGCGGTATCGGAGCGGCGGTAGCGGAAAAATTAAAGAATATGGGATATGAGGTGTATACTCCGTCTCACGCCGAGCTTGACTTGTCTGATGTTAAAAGCGTCGAGGCATTTTGCGAAAAGGTCAAGGATATTACATTTGATGTTCTGATAAATAACGCGGGAATAAATGAAGTTCACCCCGTTGAGCAAATCACCGATGACGAGCTGGAGCGCACAGTACAGATAAACCTTCTTTCACCTATCCGCCTGATACGCGGTATAGTGGAAAATATGAAAAAAAACGGCGGCGGAAGGATTGTAAACATAGGCTCGATATGGGGACTTGCGGGCAAGCCCGGCAGGGTTTCCTACGCCGCGACAAAGCACGGTATTCACGGTGTTACCCAAACGCTTGCCGTTGAGCTTGCGCCCTACAATATTCTGGTAAATACCGTTTGTCCCGGCTTTACTTTAACCGAGCTTACCTACAAAAACAATACTCCTGAGCAGATAGAAGAGATATCAGGCTACATTCCGATGGGACGAATGGCAAGTCCTGCGGAGCAGGCGTCTGTAATCTGTTATCTTGCAAGCGAGGAAAACACTTATATTACAGGGCAACAGTTAGCGTCGGACGGAGGTTATACAGCAAAATGATTATTCATTCAAGGTTTAAGGACTATACGGTTCACAAGGAAAATTCTCTTGATTTTCTTTACGGGCTGTGCAAAACCGAAAATGCCGAATTTGTTATAGACGAAAAGGTTTACGGTTTGTATGAAAAATATTTTTCGGAAATTCCCGCCGACCGCCTGTATAAGGTCGAAGCGACCGAGGAGCACAAGGTGGTAGATACCGCGCTTGCGATTTGCGAGAGAATGACCGAGATACCCGCAAAACGGAATGCAAAGCTCGTATCCGTCGGCGGGGGAATAATTCAGGACATCACGGGCTTTGTCGCCAACATTCTTTACAGAGGAATTGCGTGGACCTTTGTTCCTACAACC
>CAMCIX010000085.1 GCA_945875045.1 uncultured Clostridia bacterium
TTTTCTTTCCGCAGTTAGGGCATATTTCTCCCGTTTCACCTGCGGTTTTAGGGTCTATTTTATTAGCTTTCAGATAATTGTCCGCTGTATCTTCGAGCTCGGTTTTTCCCTCCTCAAAGGTCTGAACCTCAACGCTCTCTGCTTCTTCAGCTTCAGAGCTTGATATTGCGGATTCAGCTTTTGAATTATCCTTTGATTTATTGTTTTCGTTCAGCAATTTATCCGCTTCGGTTTCATCGGGTTCAATAAAGCTTAAGTTATCACTGCTGTTGTTGTCCGAGCCGCTTTCGGTTTCCTCTATATTACCGATTTCTACAACCACATCTGACGCTGTACTGCTTGCGTTTGAAGCTTCATCAGGCTTTGTAGCGGGTTTGTTAGCTTTAATAAGAGCTAACACAATAACCGCAATTAAGATGACAAGGGATACTGCTGTGCAAATAATAGTATAATTTTTCTTTTTCATTAAGAATACCTCCTAAAATTTATCGTTGAATTTTGAGACTGCTTTGATAGGGACGGTAACCTCCGTGACTTTCACTCCTGCAAAGTACAGCGGAACTGTCATACTGTATTCCGCCGCGATTTTAAGGCTCTTTTCCTTCGTGAACACAATCCTCGGTTTGGTCGTGCGGTACAGCTCGTTGCCGTCCTCACCGTAAGAATATAACAGGTTTCCCGACAAGTCCAGAGAATTGTAGGAAGAAAATTCGGAAATATATTCGGAATTGTCAAGAAACTCCGTATAATCGTTTCCGTTCTTGACGGAGTTGTAAATCTCAATCGAGTTTTTCATCACAAAGCTGTCAAGTACTATGCGGGCGTTGCGTTCGGAAATCCTAATCATATTCACCGCAGAGGCAAAGGTCATAAAAACAGCAATCAGCATACATAGTATCACGATCATCACACAGGCGGGAATATAGCCGTCGCCGCGTTTGTTTTTCATATGTGCCACCTCTACTTCCAATACTTTTCCGACAGCCCCGAGCGAGTAACCGAAACCGTGACGGGAATTTTGAAAACGCCGAGTCCCTTGACATAGGTGTGCTTAGATATCGTCACCCACATTTTTTCGCCGAGCTGAACCCTTTGGTATGTGCTGTTGAAGTATTCGTCCGCGCCGTAATCAATATCATAATAGTAATATTCATCAAGCATATCCGAATCGCGTCCCCAAAAGTCATTGCCGAAGCAGCCCGAATAGGTTGCCGCCTCAATCAGATCCTCCGCAATCTGATCCATATCAATTTTCAGCGTAATAAAGCTGAAAATATTAATGGCAATAACGAGAATCATCACAAAGACTATTACGCCGACGCAGATGTCGATATAGCCTTCCGCTTTCTTGTTTTTTATCAGTTGTTTTATCATGGCGATCCCTCCCTTAACCGAACAAGACGGATATAGAGGACATTATCTGAGCGAGGATAACCACGATATAAATCAGCATAAAACATAAAAGCAGGCACATGGAAAGCCGTTTGACCTTTCGAGGCACCTTCCCGGCCTGCAGGCGGAGCTGTTGGCGCTTAATATCATTGAACTTGATGGACAGAGACGCCCAATACATCGCTGTGTCATCTCCGCGAAGAATACCGATAAGTCCTCGGCAGACATCGCTCATCATCGAGGAGCCGACGCGGGCTTCCAACCGTGTGATTGCCGCCTCATAGTTGCCCGAACGCATATCTGCCGCCGTGATATTCAGCTCATGCTTCATTTCAGCGCCTGCGTTTTCCGCATAGCTTTCAAGCATATACAGGACATCACGATTGTGTTTGAGGGTTTTATCTATGGTGAACACCAGTCTTGGCAGCTCATATTCGATACGGCTGCGCTTTTCCTTGATTCTGCGGCTTACCGACTTTACCTCTCGGTTGTACAGAAAGACGGCAAGGAACAGAACTACGGCACTAAGCAACGGGAATATGAAAAGCATGGGTATGGCAAATACGCCTATAAGCAGCGCTTTTACAATGGCGTTTGCCTTGAACATTTCGGGGGATATATCCATTTGCGCCGTTTTCAGATCTGCTTCAAGCTGCGCTTTTTTAAAATCATTTAGCTTAAGCTGCTTTGACAGCCAAGCTGCTAAACCTTTGAGCCATACATCCAAACCAGAGGTTTTCTCCTTTTGCTGTTTTGATAGGGATTCCACAGCTTTGGAGGTTTTATAGTACGGAACAGCATAGATATCCGCCAGCACAAAGAACAGCCCTGCGCCGATCAGTGCGCCGATTATTGCCTGTAACATTTTTAAAAACCTCCTTTACCGTTTATATTGTATGGGCTTTGTAAACTTCAACATAAACAGGGCGGTAATCAAAATGACCGCACCGCATATGCCAAGCACAGCTTTTCCGGGCGTTGAAAACATAAGGGTGTTAAACCAATCCTTGTTGAGCAAATACAAAAGCGGGATATTGCCCCCAACAAGAGCCACCATCATCCAATACTCATTTCGGACGGAGGCGAGCATGGTTTTAAGCTCGCTGTTGACGATACGCACATCGGTCAGCTTGGCAACCACCGACAAAAGCGTATCCTTGAGCGTTCGGTCATCCTGACATTGAATGACCGTGTCGCACCATTCCCTGAATATCTCGTCATCCACCTTCTCCCTTAGATTAAACAAAGCCCTTTTAATGTTGGAGGATACGGCGGTTGCGTCGCCCTCAAACGCACAAAACACCTCACGCAAGGGAGGTTTGATATACGAAAGATTTTCTCTCACTGCGGATACGATATCGTCACTTCGGATATATGAGGTCGTGACGATTGAGAGTGTGGTTTCCAGTTCCTCTTTGGTGCGCTTTTCGTAATAGGAAAGCGTATTGGCGATATAGAAGAACGGGAGCAGAGCAAACGCCGCCGACAGGACCGGCATCAGAAACAGATTCTCTATAAGGACGGAGAGGATGGCGCCTGCCGCAAAGAGTGCCAATGACAGGAAGCAGACAAGCGAGAATTGTTTAGATTTTCCCGTTGCTGCGAGTGCGGCCTTCATCTTCATTAGTGAAGCATATATGCCGTGCTTTTTCTTGTTCCCCCGTATTGCTCTCGCTTCATCACGGAGACTGTCTTTCGGCGTGATAAGCCTAATAAGATCATCGGTTACCTGTTCGGGAGTCAGTCCCATAAGCAGGGCGATGGCGATAATAATGAGCGCCGAGGCGATTATAGAACAAATCAAGCGTAGTCAGCTCCTTTCACTAAAAATCGGTTCAGTTCATCCATGGGGACGCCGAATTGCAGTAGCTTTGCTTTCAGAGCGCCGCTCATCAGCTCCGGCTGTTCAAAATGTCCCTCGATCATGAACTTTCCGTTTTTGATTTCATTCTTTGTGATAACATAACGGAACAGCGTCCGATAGGTGCGGCTGCCGTCGTTTCCGATCACGCATTCCGTGATGTCCATAATCTTTCGGGAGTTGTCCTCCAGTTTATGGGCATACACGACCAGCGGGAAAGCCTGTCCTGCCTGCATAAGCGAAGTAGCGAAGTCGATGGGAAAGCGTTTCTGACAAAGCAGAGCCAAACGCATATGGGCGGCATCAGCGGCGGAGGCGTGAATGGTCGAAACAACGGTGTGTCCGGTAAGACTTGCCTCCACAGCGGAGTAAGCCTCGGTGTCGCGCATTTCTCCCACTACAACAATGTCGGGATTAAAGCGAAGGGAAGCCACTACCAAATCTTCTTGTGTGATGTCATAGGCTTCATTATCCGACGGGCGGGACAGCGTATGCACCACATTGTTGGTAATTATGCCGTCACGGGTTCTCACCAAGGACAGCTCGCGGGAGCCTGATTCAATGGTGAAGATTCGCTTATTGTCGGGAATTGAGGTAAGCAATGCGTTAAGGAGCGTTGTCTTTCCGCTTGAGGTCGCACCCGCCACGACAAAGGAAACACCGTAGCGAAGGCACATACAGAGGAAATCGATCATTTTTCTTGTGGCATTGCCTCCCTTAATAAGCTGTTCTCGGTTTACGCGGGAGGGGTGAAGCAGTCGGATGGATACGCTGATACCGCGATCCTCATCCACAATCGGTTCTTTGAGTGCGGTGATACGGGTATTACCCGGCAAATGCCCCTGCGACATGGGCGTGGCGTTGTCAATGATCATGCCCGAATGATGGAGCAGCCGTTTTACAATATCTACGGCGTGCTGTGGGTTGTAGAAATGCTCCGGTGCTTTCTCAATATGCCCGTCCGTATAGGTGATGGCAATATCGTCCCACCCGTTTACATTGATTTCCTCAATCTCGTCCCGTCCGAGATATTTGGTCAGAACCGAGTATTCCGCCATTTCGCTGTACAGCTTGTCTGAAAGCTCACGAAAGGACAGCCCTTCGACCGTGTATCCGTTATCGTACAGATACTTTTCAATATATGATCGAAGCTGTCCGTACTTGGAGGAATCGGAAAGGGAGGCTGCGTAATGCTCTGAAATATACTGCTGAACCTTATGGAGCAGCGGAACAAAGCCGATGGTCTGACTCATCAGATCACCGCCTTTGCAGTTTGGGATATGACAGCTCGGTATTTGGAATCGGAGATCCGTTCAGACAATGTGCCGGTGTAAGTCTGCCGCTTTAGCGCCTGACTGTACGGAAGAACAAACTGCACATTCCCAAAATGTGCCGCCACTTCTTCGTTCGGGAGGAAGATGTCGTTTTCCTTTTTGTTCATCACCTTAACAGTACGGTCGCTGATAGCGGCATACTGTTCCGCGTTAGAGGCGTAATAGGTCATACTTTTAAGGTCGGGCGATATCATCTGAATGATAACATCCGCCTCAGATTTTGCCATAGCGGACATCAAATCGGCGGGATCGCTTACGCAGTCAACGATGACATATTCGGCAAGGTCGCGCATACAGGCAAAGAGCTGCAGTACCTTGTCCTCGGTCGGGCGGGGATAGGTATATTTGTTTTCTCCCGCCTTAAAGCCGAGATAGCCGAAGCTCGTCATGGTCTTGACCGTAACCACTCTTTTAAGTACATCCTCTTTGTAGATATCTGTCTGATCGAGGGCTTTGCCGATGGAGTACAGGTCGGATTCCTTGCAGTGCGGGAAAATATACCCCATAAGCGGTACCGACAGATCCGGCGAAAAGAAGAGTACCCGCTGTCTTGTTTCCTCATAGATTTCCTGTGCGAGCTTTAAAGCGGTAACGGTCTTTCCGCTTTCGGGAGAGCCGCAGACGGCGATAAATTTACCCATTTGCGCCACCTCCGGCATTATTAAAATATTCATCCTGCATCGCAAGGAACTTATCCGCGTTCTCCTTTCCTCCGCGGTAAACAAGCGCCGCCTGCATAGCGGAGTTGCCCTCGTATTTTGCCAGCAATTTTGCCTGAGCGGTATTAACAAGGACTGTGACGGTACTCGGAAGTTCATAGCTGCCGTCATCGTTTTTGACCACAGCGTCCTTATCTATTCCTCCGGCTGTAGTCGTGGTAATCACCTTGACATACCGAAGTTCGCCGGGGATTGCCGATTCCTTCGTGTCGTTATCCGTGACAATAATGCTTATAATATCGCCGTTTTGCAGTTTGCCCGAAAGCCCTGCGGCAAAGGTATCGATGGTCACGCTGACTGCAACCTTTGAGCCGTCGAGAGAGGCAAAGACATCGTCGGCGGTATTGGACTCACCGGAAATTTTGGCGGCGGTGAAATAGTCGCCCGCATATAAATCCGAGGCCGCATATTTGCCGACAACCTCCTTTGGATTCTTAATGGTTCCGGCGGGAATCGTATCGGTTTTCACTTTTACGCTTTCGATCTGTGCCTCGGTGATCTGCGCGCCCTGCTTGATATCTTCCGCAAGGCGGATTACGGTGCTTGTGTCGCTTGTGAGTCGGTTAACAATCGGAGCTACCGCAAAGGTAATGACAACGGCAAGCACCATACAGATGATGCCGATTATTGTTCTGTTTTTCAATTCTGTTTCCTCCAATTCAGATTAAATATACCGCTAAATACCCGGCGGAAAGGTATGGGATTAAGGGAAATCCTCCCCGTCTTTTTTCTTTATCTTTAAATGCATTGAAAAGCAATGCCGTAAACATACTGCCTACAAGAGCTATAATACCTCTTTCAAGGCCTAAGAGGAACGAGCAAGCAACCGCGCATTTAATATCTGCTCCGCCAATATCACAGTTGAAAATGAGCAAGGTCATAAGCATAATTCCGCCTACAAACATTGCTGAAACAAACATATTGGGTAGATTTGCGAAATCGCAACCGATGAACGCCGCTATCAGAATCATTACATGCAGCCAATCGCTGCACTCCCTCGTTCTTATGTCACTATAAGAGGATACCAGGAGGATTAAACAGAATATAATCCCTCGAACCGTGATAGCGGAACATCCAAAAAAACATATGAGCAATAGCGTAAAAATGAGTGTAACAGCAATGAAGGCAAGTGCGGTTTTACCTTTATTACCATTCCACTTGTTAGCTGCTAAGGTGCTTACGCCAAGGGATGCTAATACGGTGATTATTATTAAAATTGAGTAATTAGCAATCATCAGCAAATTATCTGCCTGCAATGCAGAAAAATCCGGAAGTACCGGTCTTATTATCATATTCATTAAAATCCTCCTCGATACAGATTAGCGGCGGGACTCTGCTTTTTCAGAATCTCGCCGCAAGCTAAAGTTGTTATCAGCCGCTAAAACTGAAAAGCTCGGTGATCTTGCTGGTCACGGTGGGCATGATGGTTGTGTTGAACAGCGTATACAAACCGCCGAGGAGCAATGCGCCGATAACAACGGCGATCAAAATCTTCACGCCGGAATCGACATAGCCCTCAGCCTTCTTGTTGGCGACTGCGCACTTAGCGGAAATGATTGCGGAATT
>CAMCIX010000086.1 GCA_945875045.1 uncultured Clostridia bacterium
GTAGAGAGGTCTCGTGGGCTCGGAGATGTGTATAAGAGACAGATATAAGATAAAACGTATAAATTTTCACGCTCTGCGTCATACCTTCGCAACCCGATGCGTCGAGGCGGGCTTTGATATAAAATCGCTTTCGGAAATATTAGGTCATTCAAATGTCAGTACTACCGTGAATATCAAATATCCTCACAAATTTAAAGTCACAGTCAAAGCAGCTTGATGTATGAACTTTAATTTGGAAGGATATTTTTTATGAAGATTTTTAAAACTATAGTTTTGTTCTTAATGTCAGCCCTAACTCTACAAACAGGATATTATGCTTTGCTATATAAAGTAGAGATTACTACAGGTGCAATTTTCATCTGTTTAGGAATTACTTTATTAGTTTTGAGTGACGGTGGATTGGAACACAAAAAGTGAATATCATATAAAAATAAAGAGATACAATTCCAAACGGTTTTGTATCTCTTTGCTATTATCTGCCTAATAATTCTTTTTCAATTTTCAAAACATCGGGAAAAATGAGCTTAACTCCCTTTCTTTGCAAAGCCAAAACTCTTTTTGCTTTACTAATGAGTTCAGTTTCAAACCTTCCGTCAATTCTTACCGGAACAGACGCACGGCTATCTATGTATTCATTCTTTATATACTTTTCGGTAATGGGACACATATTTTGAATGAGAAATGCTTTTTCAAAACCGAGCACTTCGCCGAAGGTGATGGTGTCGCACTTACCGTAACGAGCAATTTTTGAGTTGTAATATCCTCTGAACTTTTCTACTTGAGAAGAAAACGGAATCATCCAGTACAAACCCGTATTTTCGTCCTTAAAGGCATAAAAGCAGGGACGGTCATGCGGCTGTCCGTTTACCCGTTCTTTGTTCCGCATCAGCTTGTCATCGGGGAAATCAATGAAATATTGATCGTCAATATAATAAAAATGTCCGGTATTCATCACCATTTTAAACTACCTCACTAAAAGAAATGCTCCACTCTTTTCAGAATGGAGCATCAAACATTTGAACTCGACCTTTTGATTAGTCGCACATCGAGCAGCGACAAACATTTGAACTCGATCTTGTTTTAGTTGCATACCGAGTAGCAACAAACATTTGAGATAGTTTCCTATCTGTATTTATATTATACAGTAGGATTTTCGCTTTGTCAAGAGGTCGGAGTTAAAATGGGCGGATACACCGCCGATATTATTATATGCAGAAAGTATATCAATATTTCGCTTATTCGTATGGCAGTATGATGAGTACACTAAATATGAGTTCAACAGAGACGGCACAGGCTGGCTTTTTGCTGATGATGTGCACTACGAATATAGATACAAACTGTCAGGCGATAAAGTAATTATCGACTTTGAAAAAGACATTGTCCGTGACTGCGATTATACCTATTCCGTTGAAGAAAATACACTTACCTTAATCGGCGGTGACGGTACTGACGGTGGAACATATAAACTCGAAAAACAATTAAGTGAATCGTAAAAATACAATTAGACTTTATATAAAACAAGTTTTGATTTTTAAAAAAGTACGAAGTTAGGTTTACAACACAGTTTAACCTATACGCTCACCCCACCTTTAAGCATAAACCCGCCAATATTAACAAGCTTGTTTCTTTTGAATAAGCCGTCAAAAAAGAGGTCAAAAGCCGACGCAAGCCCCTAAAACAAAGGGGTTACGTCGGCTTTCTCAGATTCAGCAACTCTACGAAAAAGTTGGGTTGTTTTTTTATTGCGTTAATTCTGCAATTTTGTTATCTATGTACAGCTTTGTGTCGGCGTTATAGGTACAATTAATCGTAACATCATCGACATCGGTCAAAACAGTCATATTTGGGGATATGCTTGTCAGCCCCTTTACAGTGCCGTCAGCGTTTGCCGTAACAATTTGTATATCTTTATACGGTACAAAATCTTCCTCAATTACTTCGCCGATATAAATGTCTTTTATATAAATTATAGAACTGTTGTAATATGTGAATATTATTTTATCGACAGTTTTATTTGCTGAAGTAATATACTTGTATGTCATCTCGGTGGATTTGCTGACGCGTAAAACAGTTTCGTTTGAACCGTCTGTATACGTAATGACTACTAATAAGCTGGTAATATCACTTGTTGCATTATACGCCTTAAAAGAAATCATATATTGTGTGTTTTTCTTAATATAAGCGTCAAAAGGCAGACCGTTCGAATATTTGGCAAATAAACTCACATTACCAACATACCAGCCATTTTCCAAAGATAATCCGTCATCTAAAAGTATCTGAGGATTAAACAAATTTTTATCTAAACAGCTTACGTTACAAGAGCTGAAATCGGTTATATCGTTACTTGTTAGCTGAATTTTCAAGCTATGCTCCGTAGAACTAACATCTCTTACCGAGATAGTCTCCCCCGATACAGTATTTTTAATTGATGAAGCAAAATTGTTATGTAAATATTCTGTAGTTACCTCACCTGGATCTCCCTTTTCGCCTTTAAGCGCAGCTAACTGCTCAGGCGTGAAATCTGCGTAGGTAAATGCATCTCCCTTTTCTCCTTTATCACCCTTATCGCCTTTTACTCCCTGAACACCTTGGATACCCTGCTCGCCTGTATCGCCTTTGTCGCCTTTTATGCCCTGAGGACCGGTAGCTCCTGTATCCCCCTTTTCTCCTTTAAGGGCTGCCAACTGTTCCGGTGTAAAATCTTCATAAATAAAAGGGTCTCCTTTTTCTCCTTGCGGACCTGTATCACCCTTCTCGCCCTTAAAAGCGCCGTTATCCGCATCGTCTCTGACTGATTGTGCTATCTGTTTTGTTACTGTTGCAAGGCTTAGAAGCTGTTCGTATTCTGAAGGTGTAGGCGCCGGCGGTACGTCTCCCTCGCTATAGCCGCTTTCTACTACCTTTATTCTCACCTGTGACGACGTTGCCCTGCTATCTCCCGAAATGCCGAAAGCCGAAACCGTAAATTCGGGCGCTTTTATAACCTCGTAAGGCACATAACATTCGTTCTCTCCCGTGCATAATATACTGTCGCTGTCGAGCACTACGCTAACGGTTGTACCGCCGTTCTTAAAGACTGCGGTTTTGGCATACCCATTCCAGCTTTCAGGAAAAATGAAGCCTATTTTTTCAAACATAACGCTGTCGGCAATAGTATTATCGTATGCTATTATATTTCCGTCGTCTAAAATATCTACCTTTATCAAAATTATTCCTCCAAAATTAATCGTATATCAAAACAAGCGCCTTATTTCCTCCTTTCGCGCCTGATTTTATTTTGATACCGTAATTAAGAAAGAAAAAAATTTTAAAAATGTAAACCTTTTAACTCATATTGTTTAATACACTACGGTTTATATTTTCCTATAACCTCCAAAAACTGTTCGCCATATTGTTTAAGCTTAACATTGCCAACTCCCGAAACGTTTAAAAACTCCTCGGGCGTTTGGGGCAGCTTTACGCACATATCCGTAAGTGCCGCGTCCGAAAAAATAACATATGAGGGCACTCGCTTTTTTGACGCCAATTCTCTTCTTAATTCCTTTAGTTTATTAAGCAACTCCGCATTTACGGGGTTATTTGCGGATTTGTGCGGTTGCTCCGCCTTGGCTTTCACCGCTTTCATACTTACATTAACATTTCCGCGTAAAACGCCGTAGCTCGCCGCAGTCACCTTCAAAACGGGATATTCCCCGACCTCTGCCGTAATATACCCCTGCTGTTCAAGCGAGTCAATAATCTCCCTCAGCCGTTTCTCGGTAGAGCTTTTCATTATTCCGTAGGTAGATTGGATTTCAAGTCCTAAACGCATAATCCGCTCGCTTTTACTGCCGCGCAAAACGTCGCATATCATTTTTTTGCCGAAGCGCTGTCCTGTTTTTATTATGCAGGAGAGTATTTTCTGCGCGTCCACGGTAACATCCACCGTTTCAAATTGCGTTAGGCAGTTTGAGCATTTGCCGCAGTAATTAGCCGACCTATCCCCGAAATACCTTAGTATAAAGTTTCTTAAACAGTCGTTCGTGGTACAATAATAGGTCATAAATTTAAGCCGCTCCGTATCCTTTTTGCGGACGGCGTCCTGTTCTTCCTCAGAAAGCTCGGGATTAGCCTCCGACCTCTCAATTAAAAACTGATTCGTGCAGACGTCCTGCCCGCTGTAAAGCAGAATACAGTCCGCCTCCTCGCCGTCACGACCCGCTCTGCCCGCCTCCTGATAATAGCTTTCAATATTTTTAGGCATATTGTAATGAATTACAAAGGATACATTGGATTTATCAATGCCCATTCCGAAGGCATTGGTTGCGACCATTATCTGACTGCGGTCATATACAAAAGCCTCCTGGTTGTCCTTTCTCTCGGTTTCGGAAAGACCCGCGTGATACCTTGTAGCCGAAAAGCCGTTGTTATTAAGCAGGTCGCACACCTCCTCAACCGTTTTTCTTGTCGAACAGTATACGATTCCCGATTTATCCTTGCGTTCCTTTACAAGCTCAAGCAGTCTTCCCGATTTTGAACCGGGTCTTTCAACCGAGAAAAACAGGTTGGGTCTGTCAAAGCCCGTTGTCACGATTAAGGGATTGTCAAGCTCCAAGAGCCTCAAAATATCGTTTTTAACCTCCTTTGTGGCGGTGGCGGTAAATGCGCCGACCACGGGGCGGACTTTAAGCCCTTTAATAAACTCGCTGATTTTAAGATAGCTCGGTCTGAAATCCTGACCCCATTGAGAAACGCAATGCGCCTCGTCCACCGCAACCATAGACACATTGATTTTCTTGCACAAATCCGAAAATTCCGCTGTAGTAAGCCGCTCGGGCGCAACATAAATAATTTTATATTTCCCTTTCTCTGCGTTTTGGAAAACCCTTATGTACTGCGATTCTGAGAGGGAGCTGTTGATATACGCCGCAGATATTCCCGACTGCACAAGGGCTGTAACCTGATCCTTCATAAGTGAAATCAGCGGAGAAACCACCACCGTTATTCCTTCAAAGACAAGAGCGGGCACCTGATAGCATATGGATTTCCCCGCTCCCGTAGGCATAATTCCGAGGGCGTCCCTGCCCGAAAAAAGGCAGTCTACAATATTCCCCTGCCCCGCGCGGAAATCGGAATGACCGAAATGTTCCTTTAGTATTTTATATTTAACTTCCATTCGGGATTCTCCAATCAAAATTCACCTTTATCAAAGAGATAACATTACAGATTCCAAGACCTCGCCTATGCTTTCCCTGAAAACTAGGTTTGCATTACCGTCATACTGGGTTGCGTCGCGGTTTATTAGGACAATGCTTTCACCCTTAAAATATCTGATAAAATTTGCGGCGGGATAGACCGCGAGCGAGGTTCCGCCGATTATAAGCATATCCGCCGAGGAAATTGCCAAGGCAGCCGCTTCAATCACCGACTGATTTAACGGCTCCTCATACAAAACAACATCGGGTCTTACAATATGGTTGCATTTTTCACATCTCGGAATCTGCCCGCGAAGCGCTTTTATCTGCTCGTTCGGCATAACCGCTTTACAGTCGGTACAATAGTGCTTTAGTGTTGTTCCGTGCAGCTCAATAACATTTTTGCTCCCCGCCCTTTGGTGCAGTCCGTCGATATTCTGGGTTACAACCGCCTTTAGCTTTCCCTGCTTTTCAAGCTCGGCTAAGGCTAAGTGCGCTCTGTTAGGCTCCGCCGCCGTGTTCAGAAAGTAGTTATAATAAAAATCGTAGAACACATCGGGGTGTGTTTCAAAAAAGCTGTGGCTTAAAATTGTTTCGGGCGACACCTTGTATTTCTTTACGGTATTATAAAGACCGTCTTCGCTTCTGTAATCCTTCATTCCGCTTTCGGTCGAAACCCCCGCACCTCCGAAAAACACAATGCTGTTGCTTTCCCTAATAAGCTCGGCAAATTTATTAATTTTACTGTTTTCCATTTTAAAAGCCTCACAATTATATTCTTCAACTTAAATATACGCCGCAAAGAGAAAAAAGTCAATTATTCAATTCTCAAAAATATTTCATATTAAGAGAATTATCAAGCGATAAAAATAACACTGTAATAAATATAATTTTATGAATATATTTAAAATTTCGGAATATAATATAACGTACACACTTGACAAAGCGTACACATTTGAGTATAATAGAGGTGTAAAAGGAGTGTTAAATATGGTATCGGTTAATGCAACAGATGTAAGGAAAAATTGGAGCACATATTTAGACAGTGTAAGGAATAAGCCTGTTTTTATAAAAAGAACACATGATTTCTCTGCGCTTATGGATATTAAGTCTCTTAAGTTAGCCTTAAGCTATGTTCCCATTACTTATTCTAAGGTTACAGATAAAGACGGTTCTATTGTTATTTCGTCAAATGATATGGATATTATCTCTACAGGAAAAAACGCTAAAGAGGCACTTTCAAATTTCACAAACGACTTAATTGAATATGCTCAGGAATTTTATGATGAATTTGAATTTTGGTCTTCTGCTCCTAATAGAGCAAAGCATATCCCAATGGTTTTAAGAATTTTAACCGCAGATAATTTCCAGGAAGTTGAGGATATGCTTGTATGCCAAAATGGTCAGAACTAAAAAGGTTTTGTGAACGGGACGGTTGGGAATTATACAAAAATACCGACCACTATTTCTATCGCAAAACAATGCCAAACGGAGAAATTCGTCGAACAAAAGTATCGAGAGGCAGTTCACAAATCGGACCGACACTTTGGAATCAAATTCTCAAAAAACAGTTGTGCGTCACTCAAGAATATTTTGACAAAACTATATAACAAAGCTATTCAACCTTTACCAAACCATTATATTTTTTACCTGTCTCTTATACACATCTGACGCTGCCGACGATATGCAGTGTGT
>CAMCIX010000087.1 GCA_945875045.1 uncultured Clostridia bacterium
GATGTAGAGAGGTCTCGTGGGCTCGGAGATGTGTATAAGAGACAGCTTCTGATGTTCGCGGCGGTAGCCGCAGTGCTTGTAATGCTCGATAAGATTTTCGCCGTAGTCGCCGTGGCGGTGTTGATAGTCGGAATTATTCTGTCTTTAATGGTGCTGTTTTTAATCTACGCCGTAGGACATCTTATTTCGCAGAATAATGAAATAATAAAACGGCTTTAAAAAGTAAAGTAAAGGACGGTGAGGATATGCACACCAATTTTACCATATCTCTTGAAAAGATTATCTCGGAGTTTTCGCTTGAACAGCTTAATATGCCCGAAAATCCCGAAAAAATCAAAATTTCAACTACCGAGGTCAACCGCCCCGGGCTTCATATGGCGGGATATTTTGAGTATTTCGATGAAAAAAGAATTCAGATTATCGGAAAAAGCGAGGAGGGCTTTATCCTTCGCTTTACCCCCGAAAAGGCGGAAAGCCGACTTCGCGAGTTTTTCTCCCACAAGCCCGCCGCGGTAATTATTTGCCGCGACCTTGACGTTGGCGAAGTGTATGTCAAAATCGCGAAGGAATACGGAGTGCCTCTGCTGAGAACAAACGAGTCTACCTCCTCCTTTACGGCGGCGCTTATCGCCTATTTAAACCTCTGCCTTGCTCCAAGAGTTACCCGTCACGGCGTACTTGTCGAGGTTTACGGCGAGGGAATACTTCTGTTAGGCGAGAGCGGGGTAGGTAAGAGCGAGACCGCGATTGAGCTTATTAAGCGCGGTCACCGTCTTATAGCCGACGACGCGGTGGAGATAAGGCGGGTTTCAAATAAGTCGCTTGTCGGCACTGCGCCCGATAATATCAGGCATTTTATTGAGCTTCGCGGAATAGGTATTATTAACGCCAGCCGTATTTTCGGCGCGGGCGCGGTAAAGCTTACAGAAAAAATTGACCTTGTGATTAATATGGAGCCGTGGGACGTCAACAAGGTTTACGACCGAATGGGACTTGAAAACCAGACCACGAGTATTTTGGGTCTTGATGTGCCGTCCCACACAATTCCCGTAAAGCCGGGACGAAATCTCGCGGTTATAATCGAGGTTGCCGCTATGAACAACCGTCAGAAGAAGTTAGGCTACAACGCGGCTCAGGATCTGCTCCAAAAGCTCGGTATGACCGATGACGCCGATAATGTTGACAGCGGTACAAATACGATAGACCCGTTTTAAAAAACAAATGATAAATATAGGAGAGTAAAAAATGTATAAGCTTGGAATCGATCTCGGAGGAACAAATATTGTAGCGGGCGTTGTAGACGAAAATTACAAAATTGTCGCCACGGGTAAGGTTAAAACCAATCTGCCCCGTCCCGCCGAGGAAATTATAGACGATATGGTTAAGGCGGCAAATATGGCAATTGAAGCCGCGGGGCTTAAAATCAGCGATATTGACTCTATGGGCGTAGGTTCACCCGGCGCTATCGACCCTGTAAACGGCGTAGTTTGCTATGCCAACAATCTCGGATTTTATAACGTGCCTATGGCAAAAATGCTTAAGGAGCGCACAGGGGTTGATTTTTACATTGAAAACGATGCAAACGCGGCGGCGTTCGGCGAATATATCGCGGGCGCGGGCAGAGGCACTAATAATTTTATCGCCATTACCTTGGGCACGGGCGTCGGAGGCGGCGTTATAATTGACGGCAAGATTTACGCCGGCTCTAACTACGCAGGCGCGGAGTTAGGTCACACCGTTATCGCAATGGGCGGTGAAATGTGCTCCTGCGGACGTCAGGGCTGTTGGGAGGCATATGCTTCGGCAACCGCTCTTATACGTCAGACCAAGCAGGCTATGATAAGATACCCGAAATCGGTTATGTGGGAGCTTTGCGAGGGCGATATTAACAATGTCAGCGGAAGAACCGCTTTTGACGCTATGAGAAAGAATGATGAAGCGGGCAAAATGGTTGTTGATAAATATGTTGAATATGTTGCGGTGGGAATATCCAATAATATTAACATATTCCAGCCGGACGTGCTTTGTATAGGCGGCGGTATTTCAAAAGAGGGCGACAATCTTATAAAGCCGATAAAAGCCTTCCTTGAGGGTGAAAACTACGCGAGAAATATCGAGAAAAATACCGAAATTAAGATAGCCGAGCTCGGAAACGACGCGGGAATAATCGGCGCGGCGTATCTTTGCGACCTTTATAAATAATAAACTTTTTTGTTTAGGAGCGTTTATGAGTCTTGAAGCTTTAAAGGAATTTTGTAAGGAAAATTCGGTTGCTTATAAAATCAACGAGCCTATGAGCTGTCATACCAGCTTTAAAATCGGAGGAGCGGCGGATATTTTTATATCCGTCCGTTCTTCACGCGAGCTTTCCGCCGTCTTTAAAAAGTGCGGCGAGCTTGATATTCCGCGGCTTGTTATAGGAAAAGGCTCAAACCTTTTGGTTTCGGATTCAGGCGTTGAGGGCGCGGTAATAAGCCTTTTGAATATGAACGAAATTTCAGTTAAAGGCGAGGAGATAATCTGCGGCGCGGGGGCGGCGCTTTCCGATGCTTGCCGAGCCGCGCTTGATAATTCCCTTACGGGTCTTGAATTTGCATACGGAATACCCGGCAGTATTGGCGGCGCGGTTTATATGAACGCGGGAGCGTACGGCGGCGAAATGGCAGACGTGGTTTTAAGCGCCGAATGTCTTATGCCGGACGGAATAGTTGTCAAGGTAAACGCTTCCCAAATGAACTTCGGCTACCGAAAAAGCGTTTTCAAGGAAAACGGAATGACTGTTCTGAGCGCGGTATTAAAACTTAGACAGGGCAATAAAAAAGAAATTCAAGAAAAAATGGACGACTATATATGCCGCCGAAAGTCTAAGCAACCCCTTGAATACCCGAGCGCGGGAAGCTTTTTCAAGCGACCTACAGGGTATTTTGCGGGGGCGCTTATCGAAAAAAACGGCCTTAAGGGCGAGACGGTCGGCGGAGCGCAGGTAAGCGAAAAGCACGCGGGCTTTATAATCAACCGCGGGGGCGCCACCTGCGAAGATGTTAAAAAACTTGGGAAAACTGTCAGCGATAGGGTATTCGCGGCGGAGGGCGTAAGGCTTGAACCCGAGGTTATTTTTGTAGGCAGAGAATAAATAAAGAGGTGGAACAATAATGGAGCTTTTAATTGTAACCGGAATGTCGGGAGCGGGCAAGTCCCAGGCGGCTAATGTGCTTGAGGATATAGGCTTTTACTGCGTGGATAATATTCCTCCCGCGATAATTCCTTCGTTTGTAGAGCTTTCCGCAAGGAGCGGCGATCTGCTTAATAAAATGGCGATAGTCACCGATATGCGCGGGGGGATTCTTTTTAACGAGATAGAAGACGTGCTTGAAAGTCTCCGCAATAATCACACCGAGTATAAGATTCTGTTCTTGGACTCATCGGACGACGTGCTTATTAGGCGATATAAAGAAAACCGCCGCAAGCACCCGCTTTCGGACAGTGAGAATATGTCGGTTTCCGCCGCGGTTAAAAAAGAGCGGGAGATGCTTAAGAAAATACGGTATATGTCCGACTATATTGTAGATACAAGCCATATATCCATTTCCCAGCTAAAGGTTCAGCTTTCCAATATCTTCTGCGGGAGCGTAAGCAACGTGCTTAAAATTCAGTGCAAGTCCTTCGGCTTTAAATACGGCTCGGACACCGAGGCGGATTTGGTTGTGGACGTGCGCTGTTTGCCTAACCCCTTTTATGTTGAGGAGCTAAAGGAAAAAACAGGACTTGATAAAGAGGTCAGGGACTATGTAATGGACAGCAAAGACAGCAAGGAGTTTCTGTCCCGCCTGCTTGCCTTTATCGACTGCGCCGTTCCGCTTTACGCGAAAGAGGGCAAGAGCCAGCTTATAATTTCTATAGGCTGTACCGGCGGCAAGCACCGCTCGGTCACCTTTGCAAAGCTTATAGGCGAGCATTTGATTAACGAGAATTACAACTGTTCGATAGAACATCGAGATATATATAAGCATTAAAGCTATGTCATTTTGTCAGGATATTAAAAATGAGCTGATAGGCTTAAGGGTGGCGGAATGCTGTAAATTGCCGCTTGCCTACGGCTTTATGCTTTTCGGTAGGTCTTTTTCGCTTAAACGCATTTCGTTGCAGACGGGCAATAAGGAAACTGCGGAATATTATGCCTTTTTGCTTAAGGATATTTTCGGGGCTCAGGCGGTAATTTCCGTCGGCGGAAGCGTTAGACCTACATATAAGGCGGAGGTAGTCTCGGAGGGGGACAGGCTTAAAATCCTCGCCGCATACGATTTTGGTATGACCGAGAGCTTTATTAATTCAGAAATACTTAACCGCGAATGTTGCGTTCAAAGCTTTATTCGCGGAGTATTTTTAGCCTGCGGAAATATTAACGATCCCGAAAAGGAATACCGTGCCGAATTTGTTATGAAAAGCGCGGATTTTGCGGGAGAATTTTGCGAATTGCTCTCTCTTCACGGAATAACCCTTAAAATGACGGCGCGCGGGAAGGCGTATGTGCTTTATACAAAGGAAAGCGCCCTTATCGAGGATTTGCTTACCCTAATCGGACTGCCGCACCGAACCCTTGATTTTATTGATACTAAAATAATGAAAAGTGTTAAAAATAAAATAAACCGTGCTAATAACTGCGACAGCGCGAATATTTCAAAAACCGTTGAGGCTTCTATTAAACAGCGGGCGGCGATTGAATATCTCCAAAAAACCGATAGGCTTGACAGTCTGCCCGAGGAGCTGTATCGGGCGGCTCTGCTTCGCAGAAACAATCCCGAGGCTACGCTTAAGGAGCTTTGCAGTATTTCCGACGAGCATATTACCGTATCGGGGCTTAACCACAGGCTTAATAAAATTATAGAAATTTATAACGAGCTTAAAGAAAGGGAAAAATCCCATTAAATAGAGGGGGAGCGTATGAATTTTACTCATCTGCACCTGCATACCGAGTACAGTCTGCTTGACGGCTGCTGTAGAATTGAACAGCTTATCGACCGCGCGGCGGAGCTTGGGCAAAGTTCGCTTGCAATCACCGACCACGGGGTTATGTACGGGGTTATCAGCTTTTATAAGTACGCTCTTTCAAAGGGAGTTAAGCCGATTATCGGGTGCGAGGTTTACGTAGCTCCAAGAAGCCGCTTTGACAAGCAAAAGGGTCCTGACAGCCGCTACAGCCATTTAGTACTGCTGTGTGAAAATAACGAGGGCTACCGCAATTTGATAAAGCTTGTATCGGCTGGCTTTACCGAGGGCTTTTATTCAAAGCCGCGTATCGACCGCGAGCTTTTAAAAAAACACCACGGCGGCATAATCGCCCTTTCCGCCTGCCTTGCGGGGGAAATTCCTCAATTACTCCTTAACGGCGAATATGAAAAGGCAAAGCAAACCGCCCTTTGGTACAGGGAGGTTTTCGGCGAAAATAACTACTTTTTAGAGCTTCAGGATCACGGAATAGAGGAGCAAAAAAAGGTCAATCCGCAGATTATAAGAATCTCCGAGGAGACGGGTATAGGTCTTGTAGCGACAAACGATGTGCATTATATTAAGCACGACGATTTTAAAATGCACAAGGTGCTTTTGTGCATACAAACAGGCTCGAAAATCACAGAGGACAATCCGATTGAGTTTAAAACAAACGAGTTTTACTTAAAATCCGCCGACGAAATGGCGGAGCTTTTTAAGGGCGTACCCGAGGCTTTAACAAACACCGCGAAAATCGCCGAGCGGTGTAATGTTAGCTTTGAGTTCGGAAAAATAAAGCTTCCCCGCTTTGATATAGGCGACCGCGACCACTTCCAATATTTTAAGGAAAAATGCCTTGAGGGAATGCGCCGAATTTACGGTGACAATCCCGATAAAACGGTGACCGACCGCCTTGACTATGAGTTAGGCGTTATTAACCGTATGGGCTATGTTGACTACTATTTGATAGTAGCCGATTTTGTAAACTACGCAAAGAGCCACGGTATACCCGTAGGTCCCGGCAGAGGTTCGGGTGCGGCGAGCCTTGCGGCGTACTGCATAGGAATTACGGGAATCGACCCTATAAAATACGACCTTTATTTCGAGCGTTTTTTAAACCCCGAGAGGGTTTCAATGCCCGATTTTGATATAGATTTTTGCTATGTAAACCGCCAAAAGGTAATAGATTACGTCATTAAAAAATACGGTTCCGACCGCGTTTCCCAGATAGTCACCTTCGGCACAATGGCGGCAAGGGCGGCGATAAGGGACGTAGGCAGGGCGATGGATATTCCATATGCGGTGTGCGACAAAACCGCAAAGCTTATTCCGCAGTCATTAGGTATGACTATCGAGCGGGCTTTGTCGGGCTCAAAGGAGCTTAAGGGGCTTTACGACAACGACCCGCAGATAAAAGAGCTTATAGATATGGCGCTTAAATTGGAGGGTATGCCGCGCCACGCCTCCACCCACGCGGCGGGGGTGGTTATTTCGGACAAGCCGATTGCCGAGTATGTGCCGCTTGCCGTCAATGACGAGGCGGTGGTCACCCAGTACACAATGACCGCACTTGACGAGCTGGGACTCCTAAAAATGGACTTTTTGGGGCTTCGCAACCTGACGGTTATTGCCGATACAGAGCGCTTTATAAGAAAAAACGACCCCGATTTTGACATTGAAAAAATACCACTTGACGACGGCGCGACCTATGAAATGATGGGCAAGGGGCTTACCGACGGGGTTTTCCAGTTTGAATCGGACGGGATGAAGAATGTTTTAAGGCAGT
>CAMCIX010000088.1 GCA_945875045.1 uncultured Clostridia bacterium
GAGATGTAGAGAGGTCTCGTGGGCTCGGAGATGTGTATAAGAGACAGCTACGGTGGCAAGGATAATTACCCCTATCACGATAAAAATGCTTATCATTCCCACCGCTAAATAGCGGAGGTTTGCTACGAAATTCATAGGATTAAAGGTCATTTTTTTATCCTCCTACATAAAGAAGTTGAGTATCAGCCCGCCCGCGATTACCGAGGCTATCTGTCCCGATACGTTTACGCCGATAGACTGCATTAAAATAAAGTTCTGCGGGTCCTCCTTAAGCGCCATTTTGTGAACGACCCTGCCCGACATCGGGAAGGCGGAAATGCCCGCCGCGCCTATCATCGGGTTGATTTTGTTTTTAAGGAAGATATTAAGGAATTTAGCAAACAGCACGCCGCCCGCCGTGTCGAAGATAAAGGCAAACAGTCCCAAGCCTAAAATCAAGAGGGTGTCGGGTCTTAAGAATTTTTCCGCCTGCATTTGGGTGGCTATGGTGATTCCTAAGAAAATGGTTATAAGGTTTGCAAGCACCTTTTGCGCCGTTTCCGAAAGGGAGTTTAATACCCCACATTCTCTAATAAGGTTGCCGAACATCAAAAAGCCGATAAGGGCGACCGATTCGGGAGCGACTATGCCCGCGATTAGGGTAATTACAATCGGGAATAGGATTTTAGTAAGCTTGGATACCTGCTTTTCGGTATACGGCATACGGATAAGCCGCTCCTTTTTGGTGGTGAGCATTCTTATTACGGGAGGCTGGATAATGGGGACAAGCGCCATATAGGAATACGCCGCCACCATTATAGCTCCCTGATAGGAGGAGTTAAGCTTTTGCGAAACAACGATAGCCGTCGGACCGTCCGCCGCGCCGATAATGCCTATGCTCGCCGCGTCGTTGGGCGCAAAGAACATTGACGCCGCGCAGAAGGTGAAGAAAATCCCGAACTGCGCCGCCGCCCCGAAAATCATAAGCTTTGGGTTGGAAAGCAGGGGACCGAAGTCTATCATCGCGCCTATGCCGATAAAGAGTATCAGCGGAAACAGCTCGTTTGCGATACCAGCCGAGAAAAGGGTAGAAAGCGCCCCCTCCTGCACCTCGCCGTTTTCAAGCGTTCTGTCTAACGCGCCCGAAAAGGGAATGTTAACAAGTATCGTTCCGAAGCCCAGCGGCAAAAGGAGTGTAGGCTCCATTTCGTACTTAATAGCAAGGAAAATCAGCAGTCCGCCGATAACCCACATTGTAACATACCGCCAGTCGGCAAGCTCGGCGATGTTGTTTACAAGAAAACCGAAATCGCTAAATGACATTTTTCAAACCTCTTTTTTTAAATAATATTAACTTGCTGTTTGTAGGGACGGGTGCCCTTGACCGTCCGCCGGCAGGAATAAAAAAAGACCTTTACTGCACAAATTAAGTACAGTAAAAGTCTTGCCGTTTAATGCAGCCGCGGGACAAAAATCCGTATTGACGCAAGCTGCCGCGGTGAAAAGCACCGCCGGCTACTCCCTTAAACTTAAAGGAATTATAACATACCCGTAAAAAAATTTCAAGATATTGTTATTATATGTGGAAAAATTTTTATTTGTTAAAGGCGACGGTAATTTCCGTCCCCTCGCCGAGGGCGCTTTTAAGGGCTATTTTCCCACCGAAGGAGGCGGCGATATGCTTTACGATAGAAAGCCCCAGCCCCGTGCCGCCGATAAGCTTTGAACGGCTTTTATCAACCCTGTAGAACCGCTCGAAAACCCGCTCGGTATGCTCGGGGGCAATGCCTATTCCCGTGTCCTTAACCGTAACAAAAGGCGCGCCGTCCCTTTTTCCGACGGTGACCGTGACAGAGCCGTTTTCCTTATTATACTTTATCGCGTTGTCGCAGAGGTTATAAATCATTTCAAAAATGAGCGATTCACCCGCCGTTATTTCCGCGCTTTCTCCCGTAACGGTAAGGGAAATACCCTGTTTTTCGGCTATCGGGGCAAGGCGGTGGGCAACCTCTTGCGAGATTTTGAGCAAATCGACCCTTTCGGTCTCCTTAGTACCGCCCTCGTCAAGCTCTGAAAGCTTTATTATATCGTTTACAAGGCTTATCAGCCGTTCGGTCTCCCTGTTTATATCCCGGGCGAAGCCGCCTACGTCCTCTGCCGCCACCATACCGTTTTTAAGCATATCGGATATGCCTAAAATTGAGGTGAGCGGCGTTTTAAGCTCGTGGGAAACATTGGCGGTAAACTCGCGCCTTAGCTTTTCCCGCTTTTCCTTTTCGGTTACGTCTATAATCAGTATCACCGCGCCGCAGGGAGAGTTCTTTTCGTCAAAAACGGGGTTGGCGGTGACCTCGTAATACATACCGCTTAGGGTTGTCACATTTTCGTAATGACGGCTTTCCTTAATATTGTCAAAAATCTCCCTGAATACCTCGCCGCGGTTAAGGGTAAGAATATTTTTGCCGTTAATATCCTCGGTAATTCCGAAAATTTTAAGCGCGCTCTTATTGTGGGTTAAAATATGCCCCTTTACGTCGGTGAGCAAAAGCCCCTCGCTCATATTTTCGGCGATTGTCTCAAATTCGCGGCGGCTCCTTGAAAGGGCGGTTATCTGGCGGTTGATCTTGTTCTTTTGGGAGTTGATTTTTGAAATAAAGGGGGAAAGCTCGTCATACGTGCTGTAGGTATCGGGCTTATCAAGATCAATTTCGTTTATCGGCTTCAGTATTTTTTTGGTTATAACCGAGGCTAATACAAGAGCCAACACAAATGTAAGCAAGGCGATCGCGGCGATAGGGGGCAACAGCTCGACTATAACCGCTCCTACCGAGAGAGATTCGTCCGCAACCCTTAAAACATCGCCGTTTTCGAGCTTTACCGCGTAGTAGCAGGAGTTTATTCCGAGGGTTTCGGAGTGCCTTACGGCGTAGCCCGTTCCCGCGCTTAACGCCTCCTTAAATTCCTCTCGCCCTTTATGATTTTCCATTCCCGCCGCGTTTGCCTTATTGTCAAAAAGCACGTTGCCGTCCTTACTAATAAGGGTTATTCGCTCCTTTGCGGAGGAATATTTTTGGAGCTCTTCTTCATTTGCCGAAAGGCTTATTAAATACGCCTTGCTCTCTAATGCGGAATATCTGCTGTCGGTGTAAATCTGATACTGAACCCCGATTATAAAAACAAGGCAGGCGAGCATTGTAATAATTGAGGAAAGCAAAATTCCCCTGAATATTTTTTTAGTCATAGTATTAGCTCCGTTCAGCTTATTTTATAGCCCACCCCGCGCACGGTTTCTATAATTGAACCGTTTTGTCCAAGCTTTGTCCTGAGAGTTTTAATATGAACGTCCACCGTGCGGTTTTCGCCGTCGTAATCGTAGCCCCAAATATCCTCTAAAAGCCTGTCGCGCGAAAAGACCGTGCCGCGGTTTTTAAGCATAATAAGGAGCATTTCAAACTCCTTTAGGGTAAGCGCAACTTCTTTTCCGTCGGCGGTTACCGTGTGCTTTGTCGGGTTAAGGCAAACGCCGCCCGCCGAATAGACCTTGTCGGCGGATTTGGTGCGCCTAAGCAGCGCCTTTATGCGGGAGATTAGCTCCATTGTACCAAAGGGCTTTGCGATATAGTCGTCCGCGCCCGAGTCAAGCCCCGCCACCTTGTCGTATTCGCTTGCCTTGGCGGTTAGCATAATGATAGGTAGCTCGGCGGTCTCGACGCGGGAGCGGAGCCATTTAAGCACCGATATGCCGTCCTCCTCGGGGAGCATAATGTCAAGCAACGCAAGATCGGGCTTTTTGTTTTCGACCGCCCTTTTAAAGTCGGAGGGAATAGCAAATCCCTGCGCTTCCATACCCGTCTGCTTAAGAGCATAAATAACAAATTTTCTTATACTTTCGTCGTCTTCAAGAAGATATATCATTGTTTTCTCCTTACAACAACGGCTGACCGTTTATTTCGAGCTTGAATATAAGCCCTAATTTCTCCGCCGCCTTGCGGCATAATAGCATTCGGTTCATAAAAATCTCGAAATATTCCATAATACTGCCGTAGGCGGTGTCGATAGAAAGGCGTAGGGTGATTGTTTTTTTGTCCTCGCTTATTTCGAGCGCCGAGCTTTTTACCGAATAATTCACCCTGTCGTGAATATCAAAGGTCGATTTATCGCGGTTTCGAACGCGGCTTCGGCGAACATCCGACTTGTCGGCTAAAATAAGGGCGGCGGAGACCGCGTCTACCGGTACGCCCGTGCCCTCGTCGTGATTGCCTATTGCCGAAACCACCGTCGCAATGTCGCGGGTGTCCATATTAAGCTTGTCTAAAATCCTGAACGCCATTACCGCGCCGCTTTGCGAGTGCTCGATACGGTTTACAAGGTTGCCTATATCGTGCAGATATGCGGCAATTCTCGCAAGCTCAATTTCGTGCTCGGAATAGCCCATAACCGACAGAATGTAGCGGCAGGTCTCTGCGACCTTACCGACGTGGGCAAAGCTGTGCTCGGTAAAGCCTAAAGCCGCAAGCGACCTGTCCGCTCCCTCGATATACGCCTTAATCGATTCATTCTTTTTTAATTCTTCATAGGTAAGCATAATTTTCCTCCCTTACGGGAGACGCACCTAATGAACTCCCGTTATTGAATACTCCACCCACTCGGCAATGTTTACCGCGTGGTCGCCTATGCGCTCAAGGTATTTCGCAATCATAAGAAGGTCAATGCAAAACTCGCCGTTTGCGCGATCCTCCGAAATAAGGCGCACAAGCTCGTCTTTAACACAGCTGAAAAGGTTATCTACCTTATCGTCGTACTCCATAACCGCGCGAGCCAAGGACAAATCCTTTTTAACAAAGGAGTCCACGCTGTCGGTTACCATCTTGATTGCCGCCGCCGCCATATCGCTTATATGCACACGGCTTTGAACATTGCTGTTTTTAATAAATTTCGCGATTTCCGCAATGTCGGAGGCTTGGTCGCCTATCCGCTCCATATCCGAAATCATTTTAAGGGCGGACGAAATAACCCTTAAATCCCGCGCCACAGGCTGTTGCTGAAGCAGAAGCTTCATACAAATAGCCTCAATGTCGCGCTCCTTTTGGTCGATCTCCGCGTCGGTCGCGAATACCTTTTCGCAAAGCGAATCGTCGCCGTAGGTCATAGCCTTTACCGAGGCGGAAATAGCGTCCTCGCAAAGCGCGCCCATTGTAATAAGCTCTAAATTAAGCTTTTCAAGCTGGCTGTCAAATTTGTTTCTCATATCAGCCGAACCTCCCCGTGATATAGTCCTCTGTGCGTTTATCCTGCGGATTAGAAAACATCTTTTCGGTCTCGGAGAACTCGATTACTTCGCCTAAGAGGAAAAATGCCGTGTAATCGGATATTCGCACCGCCTGCTGCATATTGTGGGTTACCATAATTATGGTGTAATCCTTTTTAAGCTCCGAAGCGAGGTCTTCTATTTTGGAGGTAGAGATAGGGTCTAAAGCGCTTGTCGGCTCGTCCATTAAAAGCACCTCGGGCTTAACCGCCAAGGCGCGCGCGATACAAAGCCTCTGCTGTTGACCGCCCGACATTGCAAGGGCGCTTTTTTTAAGTATATCCTTGGTCTCTTCCCAAATAGCCGCCTTTTTTAGGGACTCTTCAACTATTTCGTCCAATTTTTGCTTAGAACGAACACCGTGGGTACGCGGACCGAAGGCTATATTGTCGTAAATCGACATAGGGAAAGGGTTAGGCTTTTGAAAAACCATTCCCACCCGCTTGCGAAGGGTGTTTACGTCCATACCGCCGTAAACGCTTTCACCGTCAAGGGTTACTTCGCCCGTTATTTTACAGCCCTCAACCAAATCGTTCATACGGTTAAGGGACTTTAATAGGGTGGATTTTCCGCAGCCCGAGGGTCCTATAAAGGCGCTTATTTTATTTGCGGGCAGGGAAAGATTTATGTTTTTAAGAGCCTTAAAATCATTATACCACAAATCAAGATTTTTTACAGCTATTTTTTCCATTTTCTTATCCTTTCTTCGCCGACAGTCTTTTGGCTATAAGCCCAGACAGCATATTAATAAACAGCACCATTACAAGCAGTACCACCGCCGTGGCGTAAGCCTCCTCCATATAAAGCCCCTCGCTTAAAAGGGCGTACATATGGATTGAGAGGGTGCGTCCGCTGTGCATAAGGTCTTGGGGTATTCCTGCCACGGTGCCCGAGGTGTATATAAGCGCGGCGGTCTCTCCGACAATTCTGCCTATGCTCAAAATTATTCCCGATAAAATACCCGGTACCGCCGAGGGTAAAACCACACGAAAGACGGTGCGCAGTCTGCCCGCGCCTAAGCCGAAGCTACCCTCTCTAAAGGAATCGGGAACCGACAAAAGCGCCTCCTCGGTAGTGCGCATCATGGTCGGCAAAATCATAATAGCAAGGGTCAATGCGCCCGAGAGCATAGAAAGCCCGAAACGACAGGCGATAACAAAGATAAGGTATCCGAAAAGTCCGTAAACTATAGAGGGGATACCCGCCAAGGTCTCGGTTGTGACCCTTACCACCTTAACAAGCGGATTGCCCCGCTTTGCGTACTCGGCAAGGTATATTGCCGAGAAAACGCCTATCGGCACGGCGAGCACAAGCGAAAAAACGGTCATTGTAACCGTATTGATGATCGCGGGGAGCATCGAAACGTTTTCGGTATTGTATTCTAAAGCGAAAAGGGAGGGCTTAAGATCTGTCTCTTATACACATCTGACGCTGCCGACGATATGCAGTGTGTA
>CAMCIX010000089.1 GCA_945875045.1 uncultured Clostridia bacterium
TACACACTGCATATCGTCGGCAGCGTCAGATGTGTATAAGAGACAGCCTATATAAAGCCCACGGCAGTTTTGCTCGGTCTTGATGTTGAGCTCTGTTTTTAGCCTTTGCACGAATTTTCCGTCCCGATAGGAGTAGACATAATATTCAACACCCGACCTACCCCAGGCGGGGAAGCCGATTAGGTTTTTGCCGTAATCCGCAAGGGTCGCCTTGTGGTTGTAGAGCGATTCTGAAGAATAGGTGGGGAGGTCGGTTTTGGAGCTTTCGGTCACGTTAGACGGGTCGCTTATATCAAACATAGAAAGCTTTAAGGACCCCGTTTTACCCGTCTGCTCGTCGGCGTTCTGACCTATACCCAACAGCTTACCCCCATAGGGGAAAAGATAGCTTGAAAACCCGGGGATTTTAAGACTACCGATTATTTTGGGATTTTCAGGGTCGCTTAGATCCGCGCTGAAAAGCGGGTCTACCTGACGGAAGGTAACAAAGTAGGCGACGTCTCCCATAAAGCGTACCGAGTAAACCTTTTCGCCCGGTGCTAAATCGGTAATTTTACCTGTTTCCTTTAGCTCGCCGTCTAAAATCACGAGAGAATTTGCGGTATAGTCTGTTGCGATTGCCGCGCGGTCCACGATTGCCGTGGAATATTCCGCCGAGCTTGACGCCGCGTCCTCATCCGCATTTTTCTCTACCGTTTGATAATTATAATCGGTCAGCACAAATCGGAAATACCCCTTGTACTCGTCTATCGAAAACTGATTTAAAAGACTGCCCTTAAGCTTGCTTGTGGCTTTAAGTGTGATTTCGCCGCCGTCAAGGGAGAAGCGCGCAACCTGTGTAAAGCCGTCGCCGTCTGTATATCCGCAGACTATGATATTTTCGGTGCTTGCGTATACGGTGTAGCTGCCGCCCAATACCGACCGGGTGCCGATAAGCGCGCCATCCTTAATATTATAGCCCGAAACCACGGTATAGCAAGGCTGCGTGCAGTTGTCATAGAACTTTACCGTTTCCGCCGCGACCGCTCCGCTGTAATCCTTACATTCTATAGAGGGGACA
Organism: uncultured Clostridia bacterium; assembly: GCA_945875045.1. Classification (GTDB taxonomy): domain Bacteria; phylum Bacillota; class Clostridia; order Oscillospirales; family Acutalibacteraceae; genus UBA737. The sequence continues at coordinate 1,061 of CAMCIX010000089.1, forward strand.
AAGCTTTCAGGAGTGGATTTTTTTATTGCCTCGGGGTTTAGCTGATAGTCCGAAATAAAGTAAAGCTTATCTCCGATAAGTCGCGATTCGTTGTAGTAGCCGCTTTGCGTACAGCGGGTAAGCTCCTTGGGCGCGCTCGGGTCGGTAACATCAAAAATCACCGCGACAGAGCTGACGGTAGCTCCCGAATAGTTTTGACCGCAAAGGACAAGACGGTTGCCGCTTAAATACATATCCTCGCAGGAGGATATATCCGCTTCAATGCTTTTAAGCTGTCGCGGTTTTTCACCCGTCACGTCGATAATTTTCACGATTCGGTTTGGAAATTGAGAGAGAACGTAGATATATTTACCATCGGTTTTTACAATGTCCGCCTCGTCAACACCCTCTACCTGAGCGGTAGTTTGGCTGTGATCGGCGCCGCTGTCGGCTGTATCGGAGGCTGTGTCTGCCGCCGCCTCGGTCTTTGTGTTAGTACTCGCCGATCCGTTTGTCCCTGTGTCGGATTCCTCGGCTTCATATAAAACAACATCGTCGTACGTGCCGTAATTCTTTATTTTATCCCAGAAAGTGGACTTGAATTTTTTAACGCTGTCGTAAATATCGTCATAGGTCTGCACGGATTTCATCAGGTTGGTATTATCAGCCTTATTTATCTTAACTCCGTGTCGCCCCGTGACGACCCCCGCGGAGAAAAGTAATGCTCCGCAAAGCACCGCCGCCACCGCTGTGCCGAAAACCGCCCTGCCGCTCCTTTTGGGGGTGGGCTTTTCTTTAAACTGCGCCATTCTGCGGCGGGTTTTGTCCTTAATATAGCCGTCGGGCTTTATATTATCCAACTGATTTTTATAATTGCTTTGAAATTTCATAAATCCTCCGCCTCCAAAGCTTTTTTGAGCCGTCCCCGCGCGCGGGACAGTCTGGTTTTAACGGTCGAGGGGTTGGTCCTTGTAAGCTCGGCGATCTCCGCTACCGAATAGCCCATATAATAATACAGGTGTATCACGGTGCGGTATTTTACGGGGAGCTTCAAAACCTCCGAAAGCGCGTTTTGGTCGGAATATCCCTCCGCGTCGGGAATATTCTCGTCAAGCGGCTGGGTTTTCTTGAACCACGCCGAGGTAAGCAGACTGTTACTGCAGTTAACCGTTATGCGAATAAGGGTTGCCTTGACGTGCTCCTCGGACTGCATTTTGCCCCATACCCGCATATAGCGCAAAAACACCTCCTGCAAAATATCGTCGCTGTCGCTCCTACTGCCCGTGCGCACAAAGGCAAGCCGATAAACCTCGTCGGCATATTTTTGGAACGCCGCTTCGGGCGCAGCATAGTCTATTAGGTTTAAATGTTCAGCGCTGTTCATTTTTCTTCCCCCTCGCCTATAATACCGATAAGCGGCGCTAAAGGTTTCAAAAATTTTCCTGTTTTTATGTTTTTTAGCAGAATTTCTGTATTTGCAATAATTTACCCCCTTTTCGATATGTTGAAAAAAGGGGGCGGAGTGTATTATATTATTTCCTTATTTTATTTCTGTCCTCGTCAACAGCGCGGGCGATAAATTCTTCTACGCTCATAGCGCCAAGGTCTCCGTTTTCGCCGCGCTCTCTAACAGAAAGTGTGCGGTTTTCCACCTCGTTATCGCCGATAACGAGCATATACGGCACCTTGTTAAGTCTCGCTTCACGGATTTTGTAGCCGATTTTTTCGTTGCGGTCGTCAACCTCAACGCGAAGTCCCTGCTCCTCAAGGAGTTTCTTAACCTCATAGGCGTAATCGAGGTGGCGGTCGGCAATCGGGAGCATTTTAATCTGAACCGGAGCCAGCCACAGCGGGAAGGCGCCCGCATATTTCTCAATAAGCAGAGCGAGCGTCCTCTCATAACAGCCTATAGAGGTGCGGTGAATGATGTAGGGATTCTTCTTCTGACCGTCGCGGTCAACGTATTCCATACCGAACTTTTCGGCGAGGAGCTGGTCAATTTGAATGGTAATCAGGGTGTCTTCCTTGCCGTAGACGTTCTTTATCTGAATGTCAAGCTTGGGGCCGTAGAACGCCGCCTCACCAATGCCGATTTTGTAGGGGATTTCCAGGTGGTCGAGGATTTTTGCCATAATTCCCTGCGCCTCGTCCCATTGCTCCGCAGTACCGATATACTTCTCGCGGTTATTGGGATCCCACTTCGAGAAGCGGTAGGAAACGTCCTCGTAAAGCCCCAGAGTTTTAAGCATATAAATAGCAAGCTCCAGAGAACCCTTAAACTCCTGCTCTAACTGCTCGGGGGTACACATTAAGTGACCCTCGGAAATCGTGAACTGGCGAAGTCTTATTAGCCCGTGCATCTCGCCGCTGTCCTCGTTGCGGAAGAGGGTAGAGGTCTCGTTATACCTAAGCGGCAGGTCGCGGTAGGAGCGTGCGCGGTTTAAATACGCCTGATACTGGAAAGGGCAGGTCATAGGACGTAAAGCAAAGCAGTCCTTGGTCTCGTCGTTGGGGTCGCCTAATACAAACATTCCGTCAAGGTAGTGATCCCAGTGACCCGAAAGCTTGTAAAGCTCTCGCTTTGCCATATAGGGGGTTTTGGTTAACTGCCAGCCGCGGCGCGCCTCCTCGTCCTCCACAAAGCGCTGTAAAATCTGAATCATTTTAGCGCCCTTGGGCAGGAGTATGGGCAGACCCTGACCGATAACGTCAACCGTGGTGAAAAGCTCCAATTCTCTGCCTAACTTGTTGTGGTCGCGCTTTTTCGCCTCTTCAAGCATATTAAGGTGCTCTTCGAGCGCGCTTGCTTTGGGGAACGCCGTGCCGTAAACGCGGCAGAGCATTTTTTTATCCGAATCTCCGCGCCAGTACGCGCCCGTGGCGGAGGTGAGCTTAAACGCCTTTACCATACCCGTACTCATAAGGTGCGCCCCCGCGCAGAGGTCGGTAAAATCGCCCTGGGTGTAAAAGCTTATATTATCCCCCTCGGGAATATCGCCGACAAGCTCGACCTTGTAGGGCTCGCCCTTTTCCTCAAAATATTTTACCGCCTCGTCTCTTGACATAAGACTGCGTTCGATTTTAATGTCCTCCTTGACGATTTTTTTCATCTCCGCCTCGATTTTTGCAAGGTCGTCGGGGGTGAATTTCTCGTCAATATCAAAGTCGTAATAAAAACCGTCCTCCACGGCGGGACCTATCGCAAGCTTGGCGGCAGGATAGAGCCTTTTTATCGCCTGTGCCATAATGTGGGAGGCGGTGTGGCGGAAGGTGCGGCGGCCGTAATCGTCCTCAAAGGTTAAAATTTCAAGGGTGCAGTCGCCGTCCAGCGTATCGCGCAAATCGGCGTTTTTGCCGTTGATTACCGCGGCGCAGGCGTTTCTTGCAAGCCCCGGACTAATTTCCTTTGCCGCTTCAAAAGCCGTAATTCCCTCCGGAAATTCCTTAACCGTGTTATCCTTTAAAGTAACCTTAATCATAAAAATACCTCCGATAAAAAAATAAGCTCCGCCCCTAAAAAAGGGACGAAGCAAAAAAACAAAATACTCCGCGGTTCCACCCGTGTTCCGTTAAAAAACGGCGCTTTAATGTCCTTAACGCAGACAAAACGTCCGTGTTGCTACCCACGGCGCTCAAAGGCGGTGTTCACTCTTTTTCCCTTTGCGCGGCTTTCAGCCGACGGCGCGCGCTCTCTTTAAAAGGGGATTCAAAAAAGCTACTGTCCTTTTCATCGCTTTAAAACATATCAACATTATTATGATACAACCGCAAATTAATTATGTCAAGCATTTTTTTAAAATTGACTATTTTCGCCTTTTGGTATATAATTCTGTATATGAGAATAGGAAATATTGAAATAAAAGGGTTTGCGGCTTTAGCGCCTATGGCGGGGGTCGCCGACCGCGCTATGCGGGAGATTTGCCGCGAGCACGGCGCGGCGTTTACCGTAGGCGAGCTTACAAGCGCGAGGGGCGTAACCCTTAACGACAAAAAATCTGATTCATTGCTTAGCTGTTCGGACAGGGAAAGACCCTTCGGCTCCCAGCTTTTCGGCAACGACCCCGAAATTATGGCGCAGGCGGCTAAAAGAGCGCTTAAATTTAATCCCGACTTTATCGACATTAATATGGGCTGTCCCGCTCCCAAGGTGGCGGGTAACGGCGGGGGGAGCGCGCTTTTAAAGGATCCAATGCTTGCGGAGCAAATAGTACGAGCCGTGGTAAAGGCGGTGAATGTTCCCGTCACGGTCAAAATGCGGACGGGCTTTGATAAGGACGGTATAACCGCCCCCGAGGTCGCAAAACGGTGCGAGGAGGCGGGCGCGGCGGCTGTTACGGTGCACGGCAGAACAAGGGCGCAGATGTACTCGCCGCCCGTTGATTACGATACAATAGCCGAGGTCAAAAGGGCGGTTAAAATTCCCGTTATCGGCAACGGTGACGTTACCGACGGCAAGAGTGCTAAGTATATGTACGAAAGTACGGGGTGCGATTTTGTATTTGTCGGTCGCGGGGCGCAGGGCAACCCCTTTGTTTTTGAGGAAATAAACGCGTATTTGCGGGGCGAAAGCTATACTCCGCCTACGCTTGAAGCGAGATTTTCGGTGCTTATCAGACAAATTAAGCTGATGAGCGAATACAAGGACCCGCATATCGCTTTTCTTGAGGCGAGAAAGCACACGGCGTGGTATATGCACGGTCTTGAGGGGGCGGCGGCTTTAAGGCGTATGTGCGGCGAAATAGACTGTTTTTCGGATATTGAGGCGATTTGTCAAAAAGCACTTGAACAGAACCCGAATTTATGATATTATATAATGTAAATTGAAAGGTTACGGTGAGTTTATGTCAGGACATTCTAAATGGAACAATATTAAGCGCAAGAAGGAGAAGACCGACGCGGCAAAGGCGAAAATCTTTACCAAAATCGGCAGAGAAATCTCGGTTATCGTTAAGACGGGGGGAGCTAACCCTAATGAAAACAGCAAGCTAAAGGACGCTATCGCCAAGGCGAAGGCGGCTAACGTGCCTAACGAAAATATTGAAAGAATTATTAAAAAGGCGGCGGGCGACGGCGAGGCGAACAACTACGAGGAGCTTGTTTACGAGGGCTACGGTCCCTCGGGCGTGGCGGTAGTTGTCGAGACCCTTACCGATAACCGCAACCGCACCGCGGGCGAGATGCGCCATTATTTCGATAAATGCGGCGGCAATCTGGGTCAAAGCGGCTCGGTTACCTTTATGTTTGACCGCAAGGGGCTTATCCGTATCGAGGCGGAGGGGCTTGACGAGGATTCGGTTATGGAGGCGGCGCTTGACGCGGGCGCGGACGATTTTAACTTTGACGGCGACGTTTTCGAGATTACTACCGACCCGAATGGCTTGGGAGCGGTGCGCGACGCGCTTGAAGCTAAGGGCTACAGCTTTATTTCCGCCGAGGTCGAGTACATACCTCAAACAATGACCGCGATTGACGACGAGGAAGCGGCGGCAAAGATGGAAAAGCTTATCGATATGCTTGAAGAAAACGACGACGTTCAGGCGGTATGGCATAACTGGGATATGCCCGAGGACGAGGAATAATCGTAAAAATTTAAGCCGTAAGGGCTGTTTAAAAGCTGTCTCTTATACACATCTCCGAGCCCACGAGACCTCTCTACATCT
>CAMCIX010000090.1 GCA_945875045.1 uncultured Clostridia bacterium
AGATGTAGAGAGGTCTCGTGGGCTCGGAGATGTGTATAAGAGACAGGATTTTAAGTATCTCCGCCTTTGCAACCTCGGTTCTGCCGAGAATAAGGTTTACAAGCTCCTTTGCTGCTTCAGGCTCCCCCTCGGTTGTAAGGGCATTACAATGCTTCGCCGCTAAAAGCACGGTTTTACCGATAACACAGGCGCCGTAATCCACCTCGGGCGAAACCTCCGCCTGCCTTACCACCTTTGCCTCAAGTGTTTTAAGCGGTTCGGTGGCGTTTAATTTTGCATTAAGCCGCTCAATTTCGCTTTTTAGCTCGGTTATTCTTGAGTCGCGCTCGGCTATTTCCTTTTTCAGTGCGGTAATTGTAAGCTCCGCGTCGGTCAAGCGGTCAAAAAGCTCCGTATTCTGTTTAAGCATCTCGCTTTTTTTCATTAAAAGCACCTCGCGTTGTATGTGATTATTTGTCAGCAGTTCCGCCGTCAAGCGGTATTTCAACCCTTAAATCCTCAGCTTCCCTTACCTTTTCGCAGACCCTTGAATCGTAATAGTCGCTTGCCGTGGGGAGGTTCTTTTTATTAAGTCGGAAATTAACAAAGGTGGTAACCAGATAATATATCACGGCAAAGAGCGGAACGCCTATCAGCATACCGACCACACCGAAAAGTCCGCCGCCCAAAACAATAGCAAATACGACCCAAAACGCCGAAAGTCCCGTTGAATTTCCCAAAATCTTAGGACCTATAAAGTTGCCGTCCAGCGCCTGAAGCAGTATTATAAAGACAATGAAATACAGTCCCTTTATCGGGTCGGTAAGCAGAATCAGCGCGGCGCAGGGTATCGCTCCTAAGTAGGGTCCGAAAACGGGAATTATGTTAGTAACCCCGATAACAACCGCCACAAGCATAGTATACGGAATTTTTAAAATCGATATGCCTATAAAACAAAGCACTCCGATTATAAAGGAGTCGAGAAGCTTGCCGTATATAAACCCGCTGAAAATTCTGTGAGCCTTTTTGCCTGTTTTAAAAATATGCTCTACCGCCGCGTTGTTTAAGCAGGCGTACAACAGCTTTCTGAACTGCCGCATAAGCAAAGCCTTGTTAAAGAGTATGTAAACGGCGAAAATAAGACCGACCGCAAAATCTTTAAGAAAGCTTACTACGCTCCAAACTCCCGAAGCGAAATATGTAGCAATAGAATTAACATAGCCCGTAAGGTCGTTTTGCAGCCATTCCTGTTCATACTCGTAAAGCGCGTTTATCAGATTCTGCAAATCCTTATTACGCTCAAACTCTGCCGAAATCTCCTTGATAAAGGCGTCAAGCTGACCGGGCAAAACCTTTATCATACTTGAAATACTTTCAATAAACTGAGGCACAATCATATAAATTATGAGTATTATCATAAGAATAAATACCGCTAGCGCGCCGAATACGCTTATCGCGTTTGATATTTTGCGGATAAGCCGCGGTTTTTTATTAAAATATTTATTTGAAAGCTTTAAAAGCCCGCCGTTTATGGAATTGGCAATCGGGTTTACAAGATACGCGATAATAAGTCCTATAATAACGGGCTGGGTAACCGATAGTATTTTACCAAAAAACGACAGTATACCGGGAAGTCTGAATATCAAAAAGAAAAATAAAACGCAGGCCGCCACCACCAAAAATGCCGTAAGACCTATATAAAAATACTTGCGTTTAAAGTTACTGCTTTTCATCTGCTCCCACCGTCCTTATATGCTTATAAATTCGCTTAATATATCTTGAAAACAGCGCCGATACGGTTATTGCAAGCAATGCTCCGCAAAAATCGATACATACGTCTCTAAATTCACAGCTTCGCCCGGCGACAAAAAGCTGGTGTATTTCATCGCTTATCGCGTAGGCAAGGCAAACCGCCGCGCTTAAAGAAAGCCGCGAAATAAGCCGTAATCTTCGGTAGCTCACAAAGGTTAAAAACGAAAGAAATCCCAAAACCCCGTAAATTGAAAAATGCGCGGTCTTTCTGGTGATAAACTGGAATGACCCGATTACCTGCTCCTGTTCCTCCTTAGTAAGCTCGTCAAAGCCCGGATAGAATATTTCCGCAAACGAGGCGATAAGACTGCCGCTTGTCTCCGAGGATTCGTCGGCGTTCTGCGAAGAAAGGCCGAAAATAAACGCCATCCAAAGGCAGAGTAAAACAACCGTCACAGCTCTGAATATTTTAATAGCTACTCACTCCTAAAAAAAGCCGTCACCCGTCGGCATAAGCCAAAAGCCATGGGTGACGGCATAAAATTATTTCGTCTTAGAATAATATCTCATAGGATTAACCCAAGAGCCGTTAACGATAAGACCGAAATGGAGATGCGGTCCTGTTGAATAGCCGGTACAGCCGACATAGCCTATGGTTTGTCCTTTTTTAACGCTCTGTCCCGCCGATACCGCTACAGAGGACATATGCGCATAGTAAGCCGCGTAGGTTTTACCGTCCGAACCGCGGCCGTGATCGATTACAACGTGGTTGCCGTAGCCCTTACCCTGCCCCGAAACGCCGCAGCAATCTCTGTCTTTAGGAACGTTATGGCTACAGTTATTAACGGATCTGGTAACAACTCCGTCGGCAATAGCGACGATTTTAGCGCCGTAGCTACCGTTGGATATATCAATACCGTTATGACTGGTGCCCCAGCGAGGTCCGAAAGGCGAGGTGATTTTTGTAATGGACGGAACCGGCCAGAGGAACTGTCCACCGTCATATACCTGACCCGAGCCTGAATTAGCGGCGCTCAAAATAGCGTTAAGCTCGCTCTGCATTTGCGCGATTTCTTTTTTATTTTTGTCAATTTGCGCCTGCGCGTCGTTCTGTGCCGAATTTATTTCAGAAATTATGGACTGAATCTCACTGCTTTGCGCCTTAAGGTCGTTTTGCTTTGAGGTAATAGTAGCCCTAACGCTCTTCTGCTCCTCAAGAAGCTTGTTATTTTCCGCCTGCTTCGCCTCCAACTCTTCAACCGCGGCAACAATTTTTTCAATCATAAGCTTATCGCGCGCGGAAACCGACGCGGTAAGCTGAGAAAGCTGTAAAAACTGGGAAAAATCGTCTGCGCCTAAGAGTATTTGAACATTACTGTCCGAGCTGCTCATATAAATAGCGCGAAGCCGCTTTTTGAAAGCGAGCTTATCCGCCTCGATTTCGGCGTTTTTCTTCTCGATTTCCGCCTTGTTTGCGGCAATTTTACTGTTTATCGAATTAATCTGCTGATTGCACAGGTCGATTTCCTTTTGAACGAGCGCCATCTGCTTTTCAATAGCCGCTTTAAGCTCCTGCTGCTTTGCCTTATCCTGTTTAAGCGAATTAATTTCCGATTGCAGTTGTTTTTGCTCGTTTTGAGGTGCGCTTATACCGCTGGAAAGCTCCGCCTGAGTTTTCGCGGCGGCGGGAACGCAAAAATATACGCCGAGCGAAATTGAAATTACAGAAACGGCAGAAAGAATTTTTATAAAGCTTTTTTTCATTGTTTTCCTCCAAAAACATGGGTCGGACTTACAAAGGTAAGTCTAAATTGCGGCAAATTCACTGCCTTCACGGCGGAGATACTTGCTAATCATAATAACGCTTCCGAGTACACCCGCAAAAACGCCTATACCGATAAATATAAGCAACAGTAACAGCGCAACGTCACCGTAATGCACAATATCGGTAGTATTGAGGGTTGTAATAATTGTTTCGGTCGCGACGCGGTAGCAGAAGTACAAAAGCCCCTCTGCCAACAGCGCCGAAATAACGCCGATCAGCACGCCCTCAACAACAAAGGGTATGCGGACAAAGGAATCGGTTGCGCCGACCGCCTTCATAATGCTGATTTCAAGCTTGCGGTTATACATTGTTACCCTTATCGTATTTGATACGATAACAAGCGAAATAACCATTAATATAGCTATTATCCAAAAACCCGCAATGCCGATTCCGCGTTTAATAGCAGTAATTTTATCAGCCAAGTCGTTTTGAGACTGAATAACGTCTATGCCGTCCATCTGCTTAATCTGCTCAACGGTTTCATCGAACTTGGACATATCCTTCATCGTGATTTTAGCCGCTCCCGACATAGGATTGCCGTATTCCTCGTCAAGGAAGGTAAAATAGCTTTCCTGTCCTTCAAGCATAGATTCCTTTACGCTCTCAAGCCCTTCTTCACTCGTCACATAGGTAACCGAGGCGACATTAGAGAGCTTTGCAATTTTATCGCAAAGCGCCTGTGCCTCCTCGTCGTTATGAATAACATAGTCGCCGGGCTTAATACCGTTAGCGTCGGCTGTTTCCTCAGGCGAAGCCTCACCCTCCTGCGCGGTATCGGTATCAGCCGAGGCGGCGTCAGACGAGGTATCCTTTTCACCGTAGAGCGCCCAGTTGTAATCCTTCATATACGCCATAACGACGTTTTGCTGTTCGAGCTTGCCGACCGCCTTGTTAACATTCTCCGAAATAAGAATAGCAAGTCCGATAATAACCATACAGGCAACGAGCACGCCGATTGACGCTAAGGTCATAAGACGGTTTACCCAAGCGTTTTTAACACCCTCGCCGGTAAGGTATTTAATACTGCTGATTTTCATTAAAAGCTACCTCCGGCGTTATCCGCGACAATCCTGCCGCGTTCAAGCATAATAACCCTGTGCTGAAAATCCCTTACAAGATTATGGTCGTGTGTAACCATAAGCACGGTGGTGCCGCGCTTGTTGATTTCGGTAAGCAGGGAAACGATTTCATAGGACATATTAGGGTCAACGTTACCCGTAGGCTCGTCCGCGATAATAAGGTCGGGCGAGTTTACAAGGGCGCGCGCAAGACCCACCCGCTGCTGCTCGCCGCCCGAAAGCTGGGCGGGCATTGAACGGGCTTTATTACCGAGCCCCACCTTTGAAAGCGCCTTAGAGACCTCCCTGCGGACATCCCTGTCGCTCGCTCCTACAACGTGCATAGCAAATGCAACGTTCTGAAAAACGTTCATTGTCGGTATTAAACGGAAATCCTGAAATACAATACCCATTGTGCGGCGGAGCATGGGCACCTGCCTGCGCGGCATTGAGGTAAGGTTAAAGCCATTGACCGTGATTATACCCGTGTTCGCCTTTTCCTCGCGCATTATAAGCTTCATAAAGGTGCTTTTGCCCGCGCCCGAGGAGCCGACGACGAAAACAAACTCCCCCGCCGTTATTCTTATATTAATATCCTCAATTGCGTGAGTGCCCGTCGGATAGGTTTTTGAAACGCCGCGAAATTCGATAATCGGCGCGGCGGACGACGGATTTTCACGTTCTGTGAATACTTCTGCCATTTATAAAAAATTCACTCTTTCGATTAATATTTAATGGGGTTGCTCTTTAAGTACTTATTAACCATAAGAGCGATCTTAAAGATAATGGCGTGGTCAAACTCGCGCAGATCAAGCCCTGTAATCTTTTTGATTTTTTCAAGCCTGTAAACCAACGTGTTGCGGTGTACAAAAAGCTTTCTCGAGGTTTCCGACACGTTAAGATTGTTCTCAAAGAAGCGCTGAATCGTAAAGAGGGTCTCCTGATCAAGACTCTCGATAGAGCCGCGCTTGAAAACCTCCTTTAAGAAGGTTTCGCAAAGGGTGGTCGGAAGCTGATAAATAAGTCTTGCAATACCAAGATTGTCATAGGAAATAATGGTTTTCTCGGTATCAAACACCTTCCCTACTTCAAGAGCCTGCTGTGCCTCCTTAAAGGAGCGCGCAAGATCCTTTAGATTATCGACGGTGCTGCCGATTCCGATAACAACATGTACATAAAACTCGCCAGAAATAGTGTCCGCAATGGTAGAGGCAAGCTTCTCAATGGTTTTGGACTCGATACCTGTTTTGGTCTCCTTTACAAGGGCAATGTCGGTTTCGTTTATATTGATGACGAAATCCTTAGACTTGTCCGGGAAAAGATTTTGAATAATATCGTAGACCGAAACATCGTGCTTTTCAATGGCGCGAATAAGAATAACCGTGCGCGAAACATCGGAATTGAAATAAAGCTCGCGCGCCTTTAAGTAAATATCTCCCGGAAGAATATTATCGAGAATTATGTTTTTAATAAAGTTGCCGCGGTCGTACTTTTCATCATAGTAGAACTTAATGTTTGCAAAGGAAACAGCAATAACAGACGCATATTTAGAGGCAAGAACATCGTCGCCCTCCACAAAAACAATGTAGTTTGCGCCCTGAGAGGTTCCTACGCTCTTGTAGGTATTGCCGCCGTTTACGCAAATATCGTTTGCGGTCAATGTGAAGCTTGCGACGGTCTCTCCTATTCTTCCAAGCTCACTGCAAGCGATAATAGTGAAATTTTCGTCGATTACACCGAAGGTACGGTCAACGGCATCCTTCATTTGATGAATTACGCCCTGAAAAAGACGGTTAGACATAGATGAACACATCCTTTTAATTATTATCAATACTGATTCTATTTTACACAATCACGAACGATTTTTCAAGTAATATTCATTAAAATACATAAAAAAGTTACAAAATCATTACAGGTGCTGAAAACGACGGCGTATATATTGTATGTTTTAACCATACAACATCCGTAAATCACACCGCCGCCGCG
>CAMCIX010000091.1 GCA_945875045.1 uncultured Clostridia bacterium
TTTTTCAACTGTTTTTAAGCGTTTGCTTTCTTACCGTTTACAAAATGAAGTATAAGCATAAGCGCGGTCAGGAGAACAATGCCTGTGCCAAGGATTATAAATACATTCTGAACAAAGCCCGCGAGCAGATAGCATATAAGCGAGATGCCCGCTACCGTCATCGCATAGGGCAGCTGGGTCGAAACGTGGTTGACGTGATTGCACTGCGCGCCTGTGGACGCCATAATCGTAGTGTCCGAAATCGGGGAGCAATGGTCGCCGCAGACAGCGCCAGCAAGGCAGGCTGAAATGCAGATAACCACCATTGACGGAATAACGCCGGTTGAGGAAACGTTTGCAAGCTCCTTTTCAAAAACGCCTGTAACAATCGGAATAAGAATACCGAAGGTACCCCAAGAGGTGCCTGTCGCAAAGGCAAGACCAACCGCTACAACAAAGAGGATTGCGGGAAGAAGAATCTGAACCGCGGTAGCCGACTCAACAAGTGAGGAAACGTAGGCACCCGCCTCTAAAAGTCCCGTCATAGACTTTAACGCCCAGGCAAAGGTAAGAATAAGTATAGCGGGAACCATCTGCTTAAAGCCCTCGGGAACGGCGTTCATACAGTCGTTAAAGCTTAACACCCTGCGGCACATATAATAAATTACAATTAGAATAAGAGCCGCGATAGAGCCGATTGACAGACCGTATGCCGCATCGCAGTCCGCAAATGCGTCGATAAAGCTTGCGCCAGAGAAGAAGCCGCCTGTGTAAATCATACCGGTAACACAAAGAACAATAAGAACAATAACCGGCAGTACAAGGTCTATAACCTTACCCTTTGTTGTAACGGGAGTCTCGGTTGCAGAGGAATATGTATTATCACCCGTCGTGAACAAGTCGCCCTTTGCGGCGTTTTCCTCGTGAATACGCATAGTGCCGTAATCAACATTTAAAACCGACATAAGTATTACCATTAAAATGGTAAGAAGCGCGTACATATTATAAGGAATCGTCTTAATAAAGAGAGAAATTCCGTTAACGCCCTCAACCGTACCGCTTACAGCCGCCGCCCAAGAGGAAATCGGGGCGATAATGCAGATAGGCGCGGCGGTCGCGTCTATAAGATAGGCAAGCTTTGCACGGGAAATCTTGTGCGAGTCGGTAACGGGGCGCATAACCGAGCCGACGGTTAAGCAGTTAAAATAATCGTCTACAAAAATAAGTGCGCCCAGCCCGAAGGTTGCAAGAGACGCTCCCCTGCGGGTTTTAATCTTTCTTACCGCCCATTCGCCGTATGCGCGGCTGCCGCCCGCACGGTTCATAAGCACAACAATTATTCCGAGAACTACAAGGAATACAAGTATTCCGACATTCCATGAATCCGAAAGGTTTTTGATAATACCTTCGTTTACAACGGCATTAAAGAAAGCGGGAAATCCGCTTCCGAGGGTTTCCTCCTCGCCTACCGAAATCGGAGCTTTAGAGAACATACAAAGCAGTCCGCCCGTTACAATGCCTAGGAACAGAGAGGAATAAACCTCCTTGGTGATAAGGGCGAGACCGATTGCCACAACAGGCGGCAAGAGCGACCAGAGCGAGTTTACCGGGCTTGTTATCGGGGACTGAATAAAACAAAGGATAACAAAAGCCACGACAATCATCGCAAAAACAATTTTGCTTGTAATGCCTTTTTTCATTTGTGAACCTCCTAAAAATAAAGAACCGTGACTGCGTGATAAGCAATCACGGCTAATGCCAAAAAAAGGTAATATAAACTAATGCAAGATAAATAATATCACACTAAATTACCGTTGTCAACAAAAAATTAATAATTTGTTCAAAATTCGTCATTGTTCTGCCTTATGATAATAATTATATACCCTTTCGGCGGTGGGTCTTGTCATAGAGGGAGCGGCGCAAAGCTCCTCGACCGTGGCGCTTTTAATCGCGCTTACCGTTTTAAAATGCTTTAAAAGGGCGGCGGCGCGGGATTTGCCAATTCCCTCAATCCCCAAAAGCTCGGAATTAAGCATAGCCTTACTGCGGCGGTTTTTGTGGTAGCCTATCGCAAAGCGGTGAACCTCGTCCTGAATACCCGTTATAAAGGTAAAGGCGGCGCGGTTGGACTTTATCGCAATATCCCCACCCTCTGCGGCTATCGCGCGGGTGCGGTGCTTTGAGTCCTTAACCATACCGAAGACGGGAACGGTTATACCGTGCTTTTGAAGTACGGGAGCTACCGCAGACATCTGCCCTATACCGCCGTCAAGCAGTATTAAATCGGGCAAAACTGAAAAGCCCTCGTCCTCCCCTTTTTCGTATTCGGTAAAGCGGCGGTCAAGCACCTCTGCCATAGAGCGGAAATCGTCCTGACCCAAAAAGGATTTGATTTTGAACCGCTTATATGCCGGCTTAAAGGGTCTTCCGTCCTTATAGACAATCATTCCCGCAACGTTTTCACTGCCCGCCGTATTGGAAATATCGTAAGCCTCGATATACCTCGGCGCGGTGGGAAGTCCCAAAAGCCGCGCCAGCTCGTCAAGTACCGACATTTCCCTGCCCGTGCGATCGGTTTTCTCCGAAATGTTTTCGGCGGCGTTTGCAAGGCACATATCTAGCAAAGCCTTTTGATCGCCCTGCTTTGGATTGATAATACTAACCTTATGCCCCGATTTTTCGGTGAGCCAACGCTCCGTAAGCGAAAAATCGGAATCGGTATCTATTAAAATTCTCGTCGGAATGTCGGTTTTATCGGCGTAATAGCGCTGTAAAAATTCATTGTAAAGGCTTTCTCTGTCCGAAACGCCGTCAATTATAAAATACTGCTTGTCCGAAAGGCGGTAATTGCGGAATACGATCACCTCGGTACAGGCGGTCTCGCCTATAACAGCCGAGGCGATAACATCCTCAGAGCGATACTGAGCCCTTACGACCTTTTGCTTTTCCCGCACCTTAGTTATAGCGTTAATGCGGTCGCGGAGCTTTGCGGCGGTCTCGAATTGGAGCGCTTCGGCGGCGGCAAGCATTTTTTCGGTAAGCCTTTCAACCGTCTCTCGGTCAGAATCCCCGTGTTTTATAAAATCAACGGCGGAATTAACCGATTCAAGATAATCGGCGAGTGAAATTTTACCCCTGCAGGGCGCGTCGCAAATCCCGATATGGTAGTTAAGGCAGGGCTTTGTGGGTTTGTCAAAGCTCCTTGTGCAGTTAGGGAGCTTAAAAATTTTCCGCGCCTCGTCCACGGTTTCCTTAACGACATACGCAGAGGAATACGGACCTATAAACTCTCCCTTGCCCTCCGCCGATTTTGCGGTGGTAAGCTTTTTCCATTTCTCGTCGGTTATTTTAATATAGGAATAGCCCTTGTCGTCCTTTAAAAGTATGTTATACTTAGGTTGATTTTGCTTGATAAGCGAGTTTTCGAGGATTAACGCCTCAAATTCGCTGTCGCACAAAATATACTCAAAATGATCGACTTTAGAGACCATTCGCCTTACCTTTTCGGTATGCTGATTTCCGCTTCCGAAATACTGGGTAACGCGGTTTTTAAGGGCTTTAGCCTTGCCGATATATATAATAACGTCCCTTTTATCCTTCATTATATAAACGCCGGGCGACTGCGGCAGGCGATTGGCTTTAGCTTTAAGCTCGGTTAGCTTATCAGGGTCGGCATAATAATTCACAAATGTCACCTCAAATCACTATAATTATTTTAAGATAAAGCATAGCAAAAAATCATTTTTAATATAGCATTTTTTGTTTTGATTTTCAAGTTGCTGTTTTTGACATTCAATAAATGTCGTTTTTTGTCGGATTATAGCATATAATTCTATTATTGACAATCACCGAATGTCAACAATGGAGGGATTCTGTGTTTATAAACAAGAGCAGTAACGGACTGAATAATATTTGCGGTAAAAATATATCCAAATATCGCACGGATTTACATATTTCTCAAAGAGAGCTTGCCGACAGAATGCAATTAGTCGGGATAGATATTGATAAAAACGCCATTCAACGCATAGAATGCGGAAAACGGTTTGTTACGGATATTGAAATATCGGCATTTGCTAAAGTGCTTAACAAGCAGTACGAGGAATTATTAAATCAGTAATCTTAGAAGTTAAGTGAATTTTGAATACTATGAAAAAGATAACGTATTTCATTTTGATATTGTGTTTGCTTTGCGGCTGTTCGGCAGGCTCCGGTATGAACGGCACTGAATCCCACGCGCAAATAACCGTAAATCTTCCCGCCGACGATACCGTAAACGGCTACCGCACGGAAAATTCAAAGCCCTCCGAAATGCCCGACGCAGTTTCTGCCGAGGATGTAAAGCCCGCCGAACCGGATAACGCCGTCAAGACAGCCGACTACATAGGTAATTCCAATTCCCATATTTTTCATAAACCGAGCTGCAGCTCTGCAAATACAATTAAGGAGGAAAACAGGGTTTCCTTTAAAAGCCGCGAGGACGCGGTCAAGAGCGGTTATACTCCCTGTAAAAGGTGCAATCCTTAAAGACTTTCAGATAAAGCCCTGCAACCTATTAATATATCATCATAGGTCTTTTCAAAATCCCCTGTATACCACGGGTCGGCAACGCCGCGGTCAACCCCCGCAAAGCTCAACAGCAGATGTATTTTATTATCGGGATCTCCTCCGAAAAATGCCGTCATATCTCGGATATTGTTCCTGTCCATTCCGATTATATAATCGTACCTTTCATAATCAGCGCGGGTTATCCTTTGGGCGTAATGCTGTGTAAAGGGTATTCCCTTTTCTGTAAGCACCCTTCTTGTGCCGTAGTGTATTCCGTTGCCCAGCTCCTCTGCGCTTGTTGCGGCTGAGGAAATGATGAATTTTTCCGATAGTCCCCTGTCTGCTATTATCTTTTTCATTACAAACTCCGCCATAGGCGAGCGGCAGATATTCCCTAAGCACACAAATAATATACCCGTTGTTTTCATATGATACTCCGTTTCAAAAAGGCGATATTCCGTTTGGAATACCGCCTTAATTTTAATCCTTCATTGCCTTTACTTCATCAAATATTTGGGTTGTTTCATTATCGGGTTCTTTAGTTATTAGACTTACCGCGATAATTGCAATTGAAGCGAGAATAAAGGCAGGCAAAAGCTCGTAAATATCAAGTACCGTACCCGCAAACGCCTTTGCGATAACGTATTTCCATACAAATACCATAACGCCGCCCGTAAGCATACCCGCAAGGGCGCCCCATTTGTTCATTCGCTTCCAGAAAAGGGCGAAAAGTACAACAGGTCCGAACGCCGCGCCGAAGCCCGCCCATGCAAAGGAAACCACTTTGAATACTGATTTTTCATTAAGCGACATAAATATCGCAATAACCGAAATTACAATTACCGAAATACGTGCCGCAAGCATAGCCTTTTTTTCGGAAAGCTTGATACCGAAGAAATCGTGCACAATATTCTGCGATACGCTTGAGGATGCCGCCAAAAGCTGTGAATCGGCGGTGGACATTGTCGCCGCCAGAATACCCGCAAGGATAACTCCACCGATAATTGCAGGTAAAACGCCGTGGGTGCTTATAAGCTTTGCGATAGCGACAATAATGCGCTCGGTATCTCTAGGCTCGGCAATAGCGCCGCTCTTTACCACTCCGAAACCGACTATACCGATAAGAATTGCGGCAGCCATAGAGATTATAACCCAAGCTACGGCTATTCTGCGGGAGATCTTAAGCTTTTTCGCGTCCTTAATAGCCATAAAGCGCAGAAGTATATGCGGCATACCGAAGTACCCGAGTCCCCAAGCCAAGGTCGATACTATCGTAATCGCATTATAGGGAGCTACGCCTTCTGAACCTTCGTAGGTTTTCGTAAAGCTTACAAAGCCATTAAGCGACCTTACGTTTGCGACTACCTGATCCCAGCCGCCCGCGGTGTTGATACCGTAAAGCAGTACCACGGTAAGGGCAACCGTCATAACAATACTCTGGATAAGGTCGGTTGTAGACGCGGCGAGGAATCCGCCCAAGGTTGTGTAAAGCACGATTACAACCGCGCTTATTATCATAGCTGTAACATAATCCATTCCGAACAGGGTGTTAAACAGCTTTCCGCAGGCGGAAAAGCCCGACGCGGTGTACGGAACAAAGAAGACAATAATAATAAGCGCCGAAATAAGGCTTAAAATGTTTTTGTTATCATTAAAGCGCTTTGAAAAGAAATCAGGAATAGTAAAGGCGTCGATACGGCTTGAGTACCGCCTTATGCGCTTTGCGACAATAAGGAAGTTAAGATATGTACCTATTGCAAGACCGATAGCCGTCCAGGACGCCTCTGCAAAGCGACCCGCCATTGCAAGACCGGGCAGTCCCATTAATAGCCAGGAGCTCATATCCGAGGCCTCGGCGCTCATTGCGGTCACAACAGGACCTAATTTTCTGCCGCCCAGATAAAAGTCGTCCGAGCTTTTGTTTCTTTTTGAATATACCACACCTATAACAATCATAAAGGCAAGGTATACAAAAATCGCAATCAGAATACAAACTGTCTCTTATACA
>CAMCIX010000092.1 GCA_945875045.1 uncultured Clostridia bacterium
ATACACCAAAGTGTCCTGTACGATATTTTTTTCTTAAAAAGTTGTAAAGTCGTATCTATTTATTAAACGACACAAAATAAGCATATTGTTCCTACAAATTTGAAAATATTATATCATATTTTAGTGTCCCAAAAAATTCTCTTAGAAAAATATTTTGAAATTTGTGGGATAGTTATCAAATAACCAAAATAAATAACTCCAATAATCGTGTTTTGAAATTTAGTAAATTATAATCAAGTAAATTTTCGAAAAGCTATTGACTATTGTGTTATTGAGGAGTATAATTAAGTAAATCGTAAAGCACGAATTTTCTATAGGGAGGTACATCTATGTTCATAGGAAGAGAACACGAGCTAAATACATTAAACAAGCTCTATAATTCCGATAAATTCGAATTCGCCGTTATTTACGGTCGCCGCCGTGTGGGTAAAACTGCCCTTATCAGCGAATTTACAAAGGATAAAGATACCATATTCTTTACCGGCGTTGAAACAAATGCAAAGCAAAATCTTGATAACTTTTCAAGATGTATTATGGAATATAATACAGGTATCGCTTCGGGTGCTTCCTTTAATAGCTTCCAGATGGCGCTTGAATACGTTTTTGAACTTGCCAAGACCAAAAGGATTGTGCTTGTAATTGACGAGTACCCTTATGTTGCCCGTGCATCTAAGAGCCTTGCTTCCACGCTTCAGCTTTTAATTGATAAGAACAAGGACGCATCAAAGCTGTTCTTAATTCTTTGCGGTTCTTCTATGTCCTATATGGAAGATCACGTTTTGGCATATAAAGCGCCCCTTTACGGAAGAAGAACGGCGCAATTTAAAATCAACCCTTTTGAATTTTTAGAGGCTTGCCGTTATTTTGAAAATTTTTTGGATGAAGATAAAGCTTTGGCTTACGGTATTGTCGGCGGAACACCGCAGTATCTTATGCAGCTTGACGATAAGCTTTCTATTGAAGAAAATATTAAAAATACGCACCTGAATCCATCATCTTCTATATTTGAAGAACCAACCAACCTCTTAAAGCAAGAGGTGCGTGAGCCTGCAATTTATAATGCGGTTATCACGGCAATCGCAACCGGCTCGTCCAAAATGAACGAAATCTCCAACAAAATAGATGAAGATACAAGCGTATGTGCCACCTATATTAAAAATCTGATTACACTCGGCATCGTAAAAAAAGAATCGCCTTACGGTAAAAAATCCACCCGCAAGACGATTTATTCCATCGAGGATAATATGTTCCATTTTTGGTATCGCTTCGTGCCGGAGAACACTTCTATCATTTCCCGTGGAGCCGTTGACCTGGCTTACAGCCGTATTGCTCCCGAACTTTCCTCTTATATGGGGAGCGTTTTTGAAGATATTTGTAAACAGTATCTTTGGAAGCTGCTCCTTGAAGGCAAGTGTGCGGTGAACTTCACCGATCTTGGTCGTTGGTGGGGAGCGAACCCCAAAACGAAGTCCCAAGAAGAAATCGACATTATGGGAACGGATAAAGATACCGCCCTTTTTGCCGAGTGCAAGTGGACAAACGAAAAGGTTGACCTTGGTGTGCTGGAAACACTTGTGGAGCGTAGCACCCTATTTAACTACAAGAGAACGCATTTTTATCTCTTTGCAAAAGCAGGCTTTACCAAAGGCTGTATCGACAGAGCAAACGAGATGGGCAACGTAACGCTCGTTACCTATGAGGATATGCTGAACGCATAAAACGAAATTGAACTGATAACCACGCTCTTAGGAGAGCGACGATAAATCCATATTGGAGGAACAATTATGAGCAGAGCAAGTGAGGAAACAACAAAAGGTTTAGTTGCAGATAAACTGAAAGAGATTGTAGGGTATCCCACTGCACAAAATATTTCTGTTGATGGAATAATGTGGCTTAAAGAAGATAGTTATAAAAGCACATCTTTTGACTGGCTTAGCGGTGTTTTTGCCACTGCGTCCAAAAAGCAAACATTGGTAAGCAAAGGGACACCGGATTATATAGTAACAAAAGAAAACTCTAATGTGATTGTTGTAATCGAATGTAAAGCCGATGCGAGAAATCACTCTGTGTTTACGGATATTAAAGATTATAAAACCGCAGGTTATGGCACGCCTGCTGAAACGGAAGCTTATGCCATCAATGGCGCTCTATGGTATGCCACATTTTTGAATGATAAATATGATGTTGTTGCTATTGGTGTATCCGGGCAGAGCAAAGAAAGCTGTAAAGTATCCTCATTTGTTTTACCCAAAGGCGGAAAAATAACAGATATTGAAATTTTAGAGGATGGTTTCATAGATGATGCTATTGTGTCAATATCGCAATATGAGAAGGATATTGATATTGCATTGGATCGTTTTGCAGGGACAGAGGCGGCAGTCAAAAAAGAGTTAAGACGATACACTTTGACTTGTGCTAATTTTCTTCGTTCAAATGGTATCGAAGATAATTCAAAGGCAGGATTTGTTTCAGCTATTATTCTTGGATTGACGAATCACGAATCCAAACTCTATAAAGATACAAAATCGGCTATCGACGCTAAAAATGCAACCAAAGCTAAAAAACTAATTTCTGATCCGCTTGGTAGAAATTCTGTAAAAATGCTGAAAGCATCCCTATACGGTGACGGAAATGAATATGATGATGATTATATCCGTGGAATATGGGATATTGACAAAATACCCCGGGGAAAAAGAACTTCGTTGAAGAAATTTTACGATCAATTATTATCCAAAGATGAGCTTCTGCGTGCGCCCAAAGGGGATTATAAAGATTTTCCTTATGGTGATACTGTTCTGTCTCGGTGTATTTATTCCCTATACGAAAATGTTATTGAAGTCCTTGAAAAGTACACCGGTATTGATGTAATGGGCGAATTCTACACAACCTTTTTACGCTTCACAAAAGGAAACGCTAAGGAAAAAGGCATTGTTCTTACACCTAAGCACATTACAGAATTATTCTGTGATATAGCTGAATACTATTCTGATAAGAAATTTGACGAGCATACAAGAATTATAGATATTTGCTGTGGAACAGGAGCATTTTTAATTTCGGCGTTGGCAAGAATCAAGCAAAATGTTTGGGTACAGAAAATAAGCGAAGCAGATAAAGTAAAAAAATATGCTGATGCACAGGCAAATAGTTTGATTGGTGTTGAAAATGATCCTTCAATGTATGCTTTAGCATATGCAAATATGCGTTTCCACGGCGACGGTAAATCGAACTTATTCAACTGTTCATCGCTTTTAATTGACTCTTATGCTCCTGTTGATGATAGCGGGAAAACCTATTTGAACGAAAGCAAGATACCGTTGCACGAAGCTTTGCAGAGCTTTGGCGACATTGACGTTGCTATGATTAATCCACCCTATTCGTTAGATAAAAAAGATAACTCTGCGTCAAGAGAATATCCTCTTATTGCCAAGAAAAACGAGTTGGAGGATAAATTAAAAAGAATATCTAAACAGATTAGAGAGTTAAAGAAAAAGGAACAGACTGCTTCTGTAATTAGTGAAATTGCAAAGTCAGAAAAAGAAAAGAAAGCACTTGACGAGGCACTCGCAAAATGTGAAGCAGAGTTAGATGCCAACAGAATGCGCGAAGTTGTTATATCTAAAGGTCAAGATGAACTTGATTTTGTTGCCTCAATGTTGCATTATCTCAAAGTTGGAGGTATAGGAATTGTTATTCTTCCTATGTCCTGCGCGGGAAACAGTGGTACGAAATTGAGGGCAGAATTGTTAAAGCACCATACACTTTTGGCTTGTATGACTATGCCTCAAAATCTATTTTTTGACAGCCACGTTGGTACGGCAACTTGCATAATGGTTTTTAAGGCCCATATAAAACACGACGAAAACAAGTCAACATTCTTTGCTCGATGGCAGGATGATGGGTTTAAGGTGATTCCGCATAACGGCAGAAAAGATGCAGGCGGTTGGAATGCAATAAAAAGCACTTGGATTGATCAATTGGATGGAACAGCCGCACAAGATGAGTACGTGTGGTTAAAGAAAAAAATCAAAACATCTGATGAAGCACTTGCTGAAGCATATATTAAAACCGATTACAGCAAACTTTCCGATAATGATTTTGAAAAAGTGCTAAAAAAGTATTCGCTTTTTAAATATATGGATGAGCAGGGCATTTTGGAGGGATGAAATGCTAAACACCAGCGATTGGAAAGAGTTCCTATTATCTGATATATTCGATATTCGAAAAGGGAAACGACTAACAAAAGAAAATCAAACTATGGGAGATACGCCATTTATTGGTGCAACAGCAAAAAACAATGGGATAACATCGTACATTGGGCAGGAATACTTACACGAAGGAAACACGATATCATTAACATACAACGGTTCGGTTGGTGAAGCTTTCTACCAACCTAAACCATTTTGGGCATCTGATGATGTAAATGTTCTGTATCCCAAAGATTTTGTCCTTACAGAAAACATAGCATTGTTTTTCTGTGCAATTTTACGATTAGAAAAACAAATGTGGTCATATGCTCGGAAATGGAATTTGGAAAAAATGAACGATACTAGTATTCGATTGCCTGTTAATTCGCGTAATGAACCAAACTATGGAATGATCGAAACATATATGGCAGGACTTAAAGCAGATATTACCAATATACCTGATTATTTTCTCAATGAGGGATATGAAAAAGCAAGTTGGTATTTGGACAATATTGAGCAAGAAATTTTTGAATCTGAATTTGCGGGAGTTGCAGTGAAAAAAGAAATAACCCTTTCTGATAGGCGTTGGAATAAATTCATACTTGGAAATATAGTAGAAAGCGTACAAAATGGGAAATCATACAACGCTTCAGACTTAGTTTCCGCTGCCGATGGCACTGATTACGTTTCTTATGTTACGAGAACGGATAACAATAATGGCATTTCTATGTATGTGCAATCTGAAGAATATGATGGCTTGGAAAAGGCAAATGCAATAACTATTGGAGATACGACAGCTACAATCTTTTTCCAAGATCACGACTTTATTACCGGGCCTCATATTATTGTCATTCGTGCTGATTGGCTTAATGTTTACACAGCAAACTTTATTATTACACTGCTTAATCAAGAAAAATACAGATATCCCGTATTTGGCAGAGCGTTCACAAAAGATTTAATTGCTACCACGGAACTTAATCTCCCGGTCGATGATAAGGGTAATCCGGATTATCAGTTTATGGAAGACTACATAAAATCCCTGCCGTTCAGCGCAAAAATATAAGGTGGTATAATATGTGGAAGAAATTCAAATGGGATATGTTTGTTACATCTTTTATTCCGCTATGGTTGTCAATCGTTGTTATTGACATTTGGAATGTTGCTTTATTCATTATAGATAACTGGGATGGCAAGGGGAAATTTGTTGATAACCTGATGTGTGTCTTGTGCGGTAGTATCATCCAGTTAGTTAGTATTGCCATAATTGCAATTTTGGTTCTTGTCAGCATTATTGGGATTAACGCTTTTCTCAACAAAAAGTTATCTAAAGATGAAAAACATCTTCCGAAAGGCACGATTGAAAGAGCAACAAAAGCTAACAAGTTATCCTCTGAATTTTTACTCGCATACATTTTGCCAATGATAGCGTTTGATTTTAGCAATCTGCAAAATTTGGCGTTGTTTATAATCTATTTTTCGGTGTTAGCTTTTCTTTGCATTAGAAACAACAATATCTATACGAACATCCTTTTAGAATTCAAAGGATATCGTATATATACCTGCAATCTGACATGCAAAGTTATAGAAGATGATCACACCTACCACGACAGTATTGTTATCAGCAAAATAGACCTGACACAAGAAAGGTCTGCGGCTTAAACTTTGCCCAGAAAGGAGCCGTCACATGGCAATCTCAAAAATCAAACCCCGCCATGCCATCGAGGGACGCAGTATCGCTACTGTGCTGGCGGATCGCATTGACTATGACAAGAACCCGGAGAAAACAAATTGCGGTCTGCTGGTAACAGGCTACCAGTGTTCTCCCGATACTGCGTGGCAGGAATTTGTGGTCAGCAAGCAGATCTACACCGCCACCACCGGGCGCAGACGTGCCCCGGACAAAGATGTGATTTCCTATCTGCTGATGCAGTCCTTTAAGCCGGGAACCATCACGCCGGAGGACGCCAACAAACTGGGCTATAAGATCGCCATGGAGTTTACCCGCGACGAACATCAATTCATTGTGGCTACCCACATAGATAAGCACCACATTCATAATGTACGCCCGGATAGGGCAATGAGAAAAGCAGTATAAGGTACTGCCCCGTAAGATAACGCGGGAAACAACCAGCCTAACCGAAAGGCGAAAGCTGACACGGGAACACAGTACGGCTGGGAAGCGGTAAGTCACCTAAAGGCAATCGGGTGCGACTGAACCGCAATGTTAATCGGATATAAGGTATAAGTTGGATTTACTGTAAGTAGGTAATAATCAGTATCTGCAAATTTCCATCCACATTTGATAAGATAA
>CAMCIX010000093.1 GCA_945875045.1 uncultured Clostridia bacterium
GAGATGTAGAGAGGTCTCGTGGGCTCGGAGATGTGTATAAGAGACAGCAAGCTTAGGCTTAAGCGGCTTGCCCAAATACTTTGAAGCGATAGTCGAGGTCGTACCGCCGCAGACAATGTGCTTGCCCTCCTTTGAGAAGAAGAGGGACATCATCTTATCGCAGTCGTCGCGGTTGGAGGGCGGGCCGAACAGGAGATTCATAGGCTCGCGCCGTCTTATTCGCACAACACAGGAGGTCGCGTCGTCCCCCGGCTTTCCGCCGTAAAGGCGGTTGCACTCGTCAATCAGTATGGTAGAGAGGGTTTTAGCGGTATAGCCGACCGAATAAAAGGTCTTCATAAACTCGACTATATCCTTGCGCTCCCAGCCGAAGTTGTACTCGGTGCCGATTCCCGCGTGGGGACAGCCGTCGCTCATCATAACGAAAACGTCGTCCTCGCGAAGTCTTATCTTCGACTGAAAGATTTTTTTACCCTCGATATTTACCTCGGTTTTAGGGTAGTCGTACTCCTCGCCGTCGCGAAGCATTATTACAAGCGGATTATCGTACTGAATAAGCTCCGCCTCGCCCGTGCCGACAAGCCGCATTATCGTAAAGGTGGAATACGCCACATGCCGCTCGGAGCATACGGGCAGGGTTGCGGCTATTGTGCTTACACAGTCGGTAAGGCTGAGCCCCGCCGCAATCATAGTGGAAATTATTTTAGAGGTGAGGGTTGAGAGAATACTCGCCTTAACGCCGCTGCCCAAGCCATCCGCCAGCACGATAACGGTCGAGCCGTCCTCCTGCTCGATAACGTCGACGTGGTCGCCGCAAAGCTCCTCTCCCTCGTGGAAAATACTGCGGTAGCCTATATCGGCGCAAAGATTATTCATCACCTATCGACTCCTTAAGCTTGGTAAGGGCGATTTTGGTTTCCGCTGCCGTCTCGCCCAAAAGGGAGGCGATTTCCTGAACGATTCGCATCTGCTTTTCAACCACCTTGTCGGCGGTTTCAATCGTCTGACGGCTGAAATCCTCTTTCTTATGCTTCTGCTCCTCTTCTTCGGTTACGTCGCGCATTATGCAGATAAGCGCCTTGTATTCCTTATCCCAAACAATGGTCTGCTCGACATACCTATCGTACTCCGCAAGGTAGACCTTGCTGTCCCTTATCGCCCTGCCTGTGCGCTGAACGTCCATAAAGGGCTTGGGGTCAAGAATACGTATAATCGGCTCGCCCATAACGTCGGAGGCGCGGGGTATGTTCATAAGCTTAAGCGCCGACTTGTTTATCTGCTGAACCTCGTAATCCTCGTTCAATACGACGATTCCGTTGGGTGTGTTGTTGATAATATTGTCGGAGAAGTTCTCGGCGCGCTCCTTTAGGAAGGGCAGGCACATTGAGACCTCCGCCTTGCCCTGAATAATTGCAATCGCCTTTTCACGGCAGGTATTATATCCGCAGGAGCCGCAGTTAAGCTCGTCCTCGGGCTTCAGCTTGCCCATTTTGCGAAGCGCGTCCTTAATTTCGGACTCGGCGGGCATAGGCGTCTTGCGGTCGATAAATTCAAGATTTTTACGTAATGACTCAAAATCGGGCTGGGCAACGTCAAAGTCCTTTTTGCCCGCGTAGCTTGCGACCGCCATATAATCCCTTACGGGCATACGGTGGTATTTTTCCATTACGGGGCCGCCGATACAGCTGCCCGCGCAGGCAGACATCTCAATAAAGGCGTGACTGATTCTGCCCTCCTCAATATCGTGGAGCGCCGCCTTGCAGTTCTCCACCCCGTCAATAGCAAGGTAGGTATAATTCGGAAGCATTTTAGCCTCCATAGTCTTTAAAATTCCGCCCGTGGTCGGGAAAAAGCGGGCTAAGCTTTCGTCGTTTTTATCAAGCTTTTGCTCTAAGGTGATTCCCTCTTCATTAAACCAGCGGGTAAGCTCCTCATATGTAAGCACCGCGTCGGTAATTCCCGCGTAATAGTCCGCCTCGTCCTTCTTTGCGACGCAGGGACCTATAAATACGGTTTTAGCCTCGGGGGTGCGGCGTTTAATATCCTTGCAATGCGCCTGCATAGGCGACAAAACGTCTGCTAAATAGGGCAGACAGGAGGGATAGTATTTTTGAATTAACAGGTTAACCGAATGACAGCAGGAGGAAATAACAATATCCCTCTGCCCGTCCTCTAAAAGCCGCTCGTACTCGCGCTTTACTATAGTCGCGCCTACGGCGGTTTCCTCGGCGTCGGCAAAGCCTAATTTTTTAAGCGCTGACTTAAGCTCCTCAAAGCCCACACCGTCGTAATTTGCGATAAAGGAGGGGGCAACGCTTGCTATTACGGGCGCGCCCGAATTTATAAGCACCTTTACCCTCTCAGTTTCGTCCGCGATTTCCTTTGCGTTCTGCGGACATACAACGAAGCACTGACCGCAGAGTATACATTCGTTTCCGACAATATGCGCCTGATTTCCCGAGAATTTAATCGATTTCACCGGGCAGTGGCGTATACACTTATAACAGTTTTTACAGTTTGACTTTTTAAGCTTTAAAAACTCCGCCATATACGGTCAGTCCTTTTTTAGTTATTGTAGTTATAGCTGTCGCGCTGATTTTTGAACAAAAAGCCTCCCAAGCCTCACGGGAGGGGGACCGCCGAACGGCGGTGGAGGGATACATTTAGGCTTTTTGCAATCGAAATCCCCCAGTCACGGCTTTGCCGCAACAGCCCCCATAAGGCTTGGGGGCTGTTGATTTTTACAAAAATACTTTAACGCAACGGCCGTTTTTATTAATTACTTAAATTTCGCGAGGATGGTTTCCTCAAAAAAGCTTTTCGAGGTTTCGGGGGATACGGAATAAAGCTCGCCGTCAACGGTCACGCAAACGCCCTTTTGACAGTTGCCCATGCAGAAAGTATCGCCAAGCTCAACCTCGTCCTTTAAATTATTTTCGGAAATAAGGTACTGGAGTTCTTCAACAACCTGTCTTGAGCCCTTAAGGTGGCAGGAGCTGCCTATACATACTGTAACTTTCATTTTCTTTCCTCCCAAATTCTCTTTATTCGTAATCTACAACGTCAACCCAGGAAAGCAGGAATTCTCTTTCCTTTGCATTGCCCTTAACCGACTGGGAAGCGGCAACGATGGGGAGCCATTTTTCAATGTACTGCTTTGCGGTGTCGCTCTTCTTGCAGAAAAGCTCCATATACTTCTTCGCGCCCTCGATATTTCCGTCGAGCCAGAAAAGCAGGTAGGTTCTCGCAACGTCTGCGGAAGCGTTGCCCTGGGTGGCGTGGGACCAGTCGAGGATATAGGGAACACCCTCGTCGGTGATGATTATGTTGGAGGGGTTGAAGTCGCCGTGGCAAACCTTGTTGTGCTTGGGCATACCCTCAAGGCGGGTGTGAAGCTCATAGCGGGTGGTCGCGTCAATGTCCGCCTGACTGATCTTGCGGTTCATCTTATCCTTAAGCTTTGTAAGCAGGGGAGCCTTCATTTCGTGAATACCCATCTGAATATCCACGAACTGCTCCAAATACTCGTCGAACTTATCGGGGTTTTCCGCCATAAGCTGAGCCATTGTCTTGCCCTTAATGAACTCGCTGACGATTGCCCACTTGCCGTCTATCATATTAACGCCCAAAATCTTAGGAATGTTAAGACCGGTTTCCTCGATACGCGCCTGATTGAGAGCCTCGTTCAAAATATCTGCCTTGGAATAGTCGCTGTCAAAGACCTTGACCGCGCGATCCTCGTCCTTGTAGATTGTTTTACCGGTTCTGACTGCGATAATTTTATCAAGTTTCATTTTATTTACCTCCCGTATTAAACATTTTCATGTGTGCCGTAGTAAGCGTTCAAGTACATCTGCTTGATTTCGCTCATCAGCGGATAACGCGGGTTAGCGCCTGTGCACTGGTCGTCGAACGCCTGCTCGGTCATCTCGTCAAGACGGGCTAAGAAGTCTGCCTCGTCCGGAACATAGTCGCGGATAGTCTTCTTAATTCCGACCTTATCCTTAAGCTCGTCAATGGCGGCGATAAGGCTTTCAACCTTCTCCTCGTCGGTCTTGCCCTTAAGGCCTAACGCGTCGGCAACCTCTGCATAGCGAGCCATAGTGTGGGGGTGATCGTACTGCGGGAAGGTACCCATCTTGGTCGGAACCTCGGCACAGTTGAAGCGGATAACCTCGTCTATCATAAGGGCGTTGGCAACGCCGTGGGGAATGTGGTGGAAGGCGCCCAATTTGTGAGCCATAGAGTGGCATACGCCTAAGAACGCGTTGGCGAACGCCATACCCGCCATAGTAGCGGCGTTAGCCATCTTCTCGCGTGCAACGGGGCTGTTAAGGCCGTTGTCGTAAGCCTCGGGGAGATACTTAAATATCATCTGGAGACTGCGGAGGGCTAAACCGTCGGTATAATCGGTTGCGAGCATAGAAGCGTAAGCCTCAAGGTTATGCGTAACCGCGTCGATACCCGAAGCGGCGGTAAGTCCCTTAGGAGCGGTCATATGCATATCCGCGTCAACGATAGCCATATTCGGCATAAGCTCGTAGTCGGCAAGGGGATATTTAATGCCTGTGTCGGCGTCGGTGATAACGGCAAAGGGAGTAACCTCAGAGCCTGTACCCGCAGAGGTCGGAACGGCGATAAAGTAAGCCTTTTCGCCCATCTTCGGGAAGGTGTAGATTCTCTTTCTTATATCCGAGAAGCGCATAGCCATATCCATAAAGTCGGCTTCGGGATGCTCGTAAAGCACCCACATAATCTTAGCCGCGTCCATAGCCGAGCCGCCGCCGATTGCGATAATTACGTCGGGAGCGAAGGCGCGCATCTGCTCAACGCCCTTCTGTGCGCACTGTAAAGTCGGGTCGGGAGCAACATCGGCGAATGTGGCGTGCTCAATGCCCATTTCGTCAAGCTTATTGGTAATCGGCTTTGTGTAGCCGTTGTTGAATAAGAAGCTGTCGGTAACAATAAATGCCTTTTTCTTGCCCATAACGTTCTTAAGCTCGTCAAGGGCAACGGGCAGACAGCCCTTCTTGATGTAAACCTTTTCGGGGGCTCTGAACCAAAGCATATTCTCTCTCCTCTCGGCAACCGTTTTGATATTGATTAAGTGCTTAACTCCAACGTTCTCGGATACCGAGTTGCCGCCCCAGGAGCCGCAGCCCAGAGTAAGCGAGGGAGCAAGCTTAAAGTTGTAAAGGTCGCCGATACCGCCCTGTGACGAGGGGGTGTTAACGAGAATACGGCAGGTCTTCATACGTGCGGCGAACCTGTTAATCTTCTCCTGCTCGGTAACAGCGTTAAGGTAGATTGAGGAGGTGTGACCGTAGCCGCCGTCGGCTATAAGCTGTTCGGCCTTGTCGAAGGCGTCGTCAATGTCCTTAGCCTTATACATAGCAAGCACGGGGGAGAGCTTTTCGTGGGCGAACTCCTCGGAAATATCAACGCTCTCAACCTCGCCGATAAGAATTTTGGTCTTTTCGGGAACCTCAACGCCCGCAAGCGCGGCTATGGTAACCGGCTTCTGACCTACTATCTTAGCGTTAAGCGCGCCGTTTATAATAATGGTCTTGCGAACCTTCTCGGTCTCCTCGGGGTTTAAGAAGTAACAGCCTCTGTCGGCAAATTCCTTTCTAACCTTCTTGTAAACCTTGTCAAGAACGATAACCGACTGCTCGGAAGCGCAGATCATACCGTTATCAAAGGTCTTTGAATGGATAATTGAGTTAACGGCAAGCAGAATGTCGGCTGTGTCGTCAATGATTGCAGGAGTGTTGCCCGCGCCGACGCCCAAAGCCGGCTTACCGCTTGAATAAGCGGCTTTTACCATTCCGGGACCGCCTGTAGCAAGAATTATGTCCGCCTCTTTCATAACGAGGTTGGTCATTTCAAGAGAGGGAACGTCAATCCAGCTGATAATCTCCTCCGGAGCGCCCGCCTTAACCGCGGCTTCAAGCACTATCTTAGCGGCGGCTATTGTGGAGCCCTTAGCTCTCGGGTGGGGGCTGATAATTATACCGTTGCGGGTCTTAAGTGCGATAAGGGTTTTGAAAATAGCGGTGGAGGTCGGGTTGGTGGTCGGAATAACCGCCGCTATTACGCCGATAGGCTCGGCAACCTTTTTTATGCCGAACTCCTTGTCCTCCTCGATTACACCGCAGGTCTTGGTGTTCTTGTAGGCGTTGTAGATATACTCCGCGGCGTAGTGGTTCTTAATAACCTTATCCTCGACGATACCCATTCCCGTCTCCTCAACCGCTAATTTTGCGAGAGGAATACGCGCCTGGTTTGCGGCTGTAGCCGCCGCCTTGAAGATTGCATCAACCTGCTCCTGTGTGTAGGTCGCAAACTTCTTCTGAGCCGCTCTGACCCTCTCGATTGCCGCTTCAAGGGTCTCGACGCTGTCTACTACCTGTCTCTTATACACATCTCCGAGCCCACGAGACCTCTCTACATC
>CAMCIX010000094.1 GCA_945875045.1 uncultured Clostridia bacterium
CTTGGGCTCGGAGTTGTGTATAAGAGACAGGTGTGAGTGAAGCTCGATATGATTACAGCAGGTGCAAAGGTCGGCTACGTCGATATTATCGGGGTTTATACCTGAGTTTACAAGAATCTGCCTGTTAGCCTCTTTAAGGTCTAACATATATTTTCCGTTTTCCTTAGGGAAAACTATTCTTTTTAGTTCTAAATAAGTTATTTTCTTAAATTCGTCAATAACGGGGTCGTCGACCTCGTAACAGCAAACACCGATTGAGGGACCTATGGCGGCTATTATATCCTCCGCATTACAGCCGTATTCATTTATCATTTTTTCGACAGTCACGCGCCCTATTTCCTTAACCGTGCCGCGCCAGCCCGCGTGGGAGGTTGCGATTACCTTTTTTGTCGGGTCGCAGAAAAGAAGGGGAGTGCAGTCGGCGTACTGTGTGACGAGGGCAACCCCCTTACGGTCGGTAATCAGACCGTCCACGTCGGTAAAGGAATCCTTGAAAATACCCGTGCCGCGGTCGCTTTCGGTAACCTCTTTAACATTGTTTGTGTGGGTCTGACGGCTTAAAACAAGGTGATTTATATCAATTCCCACACAGCCGCAGAGCCGCTTGTAGTTTTCAAGCACGTTTTCGCGATTGTCGCCGCCTGTAAGGCTTAAATTCATTGAAGAATACTGCCCCGTGCTTACGCCGCCTAAACGTGTTGAAAACAAATGGCGCACTGCGCCGCATTTTTCAAGTTTCGGAAAGGTGATGTAGGTTACGCCGTTCTTTTGGTTAATATGTAATGAATTGTCGGTCATCCTGAGACTCCTTTATCTGTTCAAGCAATAAACGGGAATTGCGAATAAAACCGCTTGCATATTTTGAGCCCAAATGCTCTGAAATATAGGTCAGCGCCTGTCTCATCACGGGCGGTCTTTTGTTGGGTGAGTGAGCGTCGGTTCCGATAAAATTTATATAACCGTTTTCGGTAAGCTTTTCGGCGGTTTTTGATAGGCTTTTAATAAAAAAAGAGGAGGCGTTAACCTGAGCGAGTATATTTTCTTTTTTGGTAAACGCTAATAGCTTTTTATAGTTAGGAGATTTATAATATCTCTCAAGATGGGCTATAATAGGCGTAATTCCCAAATTATTACGGAGCTTGTAAATGTCTGAAAAAAGACTGTCGGTTATGCATCTGTCGGTAAGCTCAAGAAGAAGATAGGAAGAGCCGTTAAGGCAAAATTCCCTTACCGTTTCGGTTGAGCCGATACCGCGGTAATAAAGGACCTCGCTTCCGAGCATTATTTTGGGAAGCCCCTTTCCTTTTGTCACCGAAGTAAGGGAATTAAAGGCGGCTTGGGTACGCGCCTTAAAATCCTCAAGATTGTCCGAATCGGCATAAAAATGCGGGGTGGCGATTACATCGGTAATGCCGTCCGCCTTCATTTGATTAAGTATTTCGAGGGATTCGTCAAGGCTTTTTGCGCCGTCGTCTACACTCGGCAAAATATGTGAATGAATATCGAGTAAAATGTAAAACCCTCCCGTAAGGAAATGAAAATGACCTTTCGCGTCAAAGGTAACATAACAATTATATTATAGCGTATATCAGCCGCTTTGACAACCGTAATTTTTTACCTTGTCAAATGCTCTGTAAATATCCTCATAGGTATTATAGCAGTCCCTGTAAACCTCTACAATAGCAGAACCGTCAAAGCCTTTTTCCTTAATAACCGAAAAGAATTTGCCGAAATCAAAGCCGCCGTCCCCTGGGAGCAGGCAATCCGAGGAAATGCTGTGGTCGCTTATATGATAGTGCTTTATATTATCGGAAAATTCCTCGATAAGGTCATAGGGGTCGTAGCCGCAGCGGAGCGATTGCTTTAAATCAATGCAAAGAGATGCGTCCGAGCCTAAAATTTCCTTCATAGACCGCAGAAATTCAACTTCTCCCGCGCGAAAACGGACGACGTTTTCCTGCAAAATATCAACCCCGTTTTGTAGGGTGATTTCCTTTAGCCGCATATAGCGCTCACAGTATTCCTCGTCGGACAATATGCCGTTTGGCTTACCGCCGTGCATTATAATGTATTTTGCTCCTAACTGTGCCGCAATTTCGGAATAGCGGCGGTACTGCTCCTCAGCCTCAATATACCTGCGCTCGTAATTAGAAAAAATCATAAAGGATTCCGCAAGCGACATAGTCGGGTGTACCGAGGCGACGGTTATGCCGTATTCACTCTTAATATCAAGGAGCATATCGACAAAGCTTTGCTTTAACTCGCTTAAGGCGTTAAAAAATATTTCGGTGTGCCTGATTCCCGCTTTTCCGAGATTTTCCAGCGAAACCTCGGTCTCAAGCGGATAAAAGCAGGAGGTTGATACTCCGATTTTCATACGCGTTATCCTTTCATTAATATTATTCGGGCAGGGAGGGCGTGACGAAGACGGTTTTGTTGGTCGTATATATCACCATTCCGGGCTTTGCGCCGTTAGGCTTTTTAACGTATTTGACGGGCGTGTAGTCAACCGGAACCTGAGAGGACTTCGCCGCCTTTGAGTTAGCGGCGGCAAGGGCGGCGGCCTTTAAAACCGTTTCGTCCGAAACTGGACCGCCCTTACACATCACTATTACGTGGGAGCCGGGGATATTCTTAACGTGGAACCACAAATCGTTCTTTGCGGCAAGCACGGTGGTTAGATAATCGTTCTGGCGGTTGTTCTTGCCCACAAGTATTTTATACCCCTCGTCGGATACATATTCCTTAAGCTTTGGCGCGGCGGCAGTCTTTTTTTTGCGGCTGTCGGTTCGCTTTATATATCCCGCAAGGCTTAGTTCCTCGCGTATCTCGGCGATTTCGGCAAGGGTTTCGCTTCTTGCGATACTGTCAAGCACCGAGTCAAAGTAAACAAGCTCCTCCTTGTCCTTAACCGTAAGGGCGGTGAGGGTCTGCTCGGCGGTGTAGGTCTTTTTGTAGTCCTTAAAATACTTCGCCGCGTTGTTTTGCGGGGAAAGGGCGGGGTTTAAGGGAATCCTTATCGGCTTCATTTCATCGTAATAATTCTCCACCTCCGCAAAGGAGGCGCCGTTTTCAATTCGGTATAAATTTGCCTTTATAAGCTCGCCGTAAATTCTTAAATGCTCGCGGTTTTCGCATTTTTTAAGGTCGTTTAAGCGAATAGCAAGCTTTTTTTCGGTGCGCGCGCGCAAATTGTTTATAAGCTTAATAATGTCCGCCGCCGCTTTTTTTATCCGCTCGGAGCTTTCCTTTGCGGTGTAAAATGCGTCTAAAAGGTACGAAAAGCTGTCAAAGCCTTTTTTTATAAATTCACCGCCATACTGCGAAATATCGGTATAGGAAAAATCGTAGGGGGTGCCGTCCTGCCTTAAAAGCAAGAGGGGAGAGCCGCCGTTTTTAAGGTCTGACAGTATATTATTAAGGGCGGAATCAAGACTGCCGCTAAGCTCCGATTTAAAACATACCTCCCTGCAAACAAGGGGCGAAAAGCCGTCAAGGGAGTTAAGCAGAGCTTTTGCAGTATCTCCGCCCTGTAGCTTAACCGCCGCGCATATCTCGTTTATCCCCGCCTCCAGAGGATTAAGCTTGCTTTGGTTGGCGGGGTATTCGTACTCTGCGCCGGGTAAGAGCAGTCGGTCGGCGGTTTCGGGGTCGCTTCGGCGAAGACAGTCTATTATCCTGCCGTCCGCTCCGACAAGGAGAAGGTTGGTTTTATTTCCTAATAATTCTACAATAAGGCGAATTTCCGAAATATCGCCCATTTCGTTTGTATAGGAAAAGGTAAGCACCGCTAAACGTTCAAGACGTGGCTGGGTAACCCTTATAAGCCGTGCGGCCGATAGGTATTTTCTGATAAGCATACAGAACATAGGCGGAACTGCGGGATTTTCGTACTTATTATCGGTAAACTGAATACGCGCCGCGCCCGCCTTTAAAGAGATTAAAAGCCTTTTAGCAAAGCTTTTTTTGCGTAGCAATAAAACCAGCTCGTCCTTGGATGGCTGGTATATTTTGTCAACGTGAGAGTCGACCGCAGTATTAAGCTCGTCTATTATCAGGTGAAGAAATCCGCCGTCAAATGCCATTTGATTTTACCGCTTTTCCTTTATAAGATTGCCGATACTATCGGCAAGATTTTTATAATAAAGATATTCTTCCCGCTTATCATCAAGTTTTTCGAGGGCGTCGGCACAGTTCTTAAGCCTTGTATATTGCTTTTTTATGTATAAAAAGCCGTCGGGCGTTTTGGGGTCAAGCTTGCCGATATAATAATACCAATCGGGGTTTTTTAAGGTTATCCCCGTAAAGCGAGCCGTTATAATCGAATAAAGCTTGCCGTTATCTTTGAGCGGGGTTTCGGATTCTGTTTCAAAGCCGCTTTCGCACAAATAACGCCTTAACGCCTCGGGCGAGGTGGTGGGCTGTAAAATAAGCAGGGGAGATGGATGTTCCTTTAAAAGGTCGGCACGGGCGATTATACCCGAGATGACCTCGCCGCCTATTCCCGAAATAATTATTACGTCCGCCTCGTCCTTTTTTACGGCTGAAAGCCCGTCACAAAGCCGTAATTCTATTCCCGTAACCCTTGAAGACTCGACATTTTTCTTGGCATTTTCAAGGGGCAGGGGACGAAGGTCGGTTGCGATTACCCTTGAGGCTATTTTTTCAGAAATCAAATAAATCGGGAGCCGTGCGTGGTCCGTACCAACGTCGCAAACCCTTGCACCTTTCGGCACAAGGGCGGCAATGGTTTTAAGTCTTAGGCTCAGCGCCATTATTTGTTTTCAAAATGACGGTTGAGCTTTTCAATAAGCGCGTCGCAGTCGGTTCCGTGAACCTCGCAAGCCTGCTCGATGCTTTCACCGCGTGAAGCGGGACAGCCCAAGCAATGCATACCTATTTCAAAAAAGTATTCGGCGGCGCTGCTGTCAATATCTAAAACCTCGCCTATAAGCATATCCTTTGTAATCTTCATTTTAAATCACCTTTCTTTTTAATTCCTTTTTATTATCAGAATAATTGGGTTTTTTTATTCAAATCGGTTCTTGTATGGTTGTAAAGCTTGCGGTTGTCCATCGCCCACACCCTTGCCGAAAAATCTTCGGCGGGGGCGGCGGATACCGCCTCGCGCATTTCGTAAATACGGGAATCCATAAGGTCAAGCTCGCTTAAAAGCTCGGCTTCAATAAACATAGGTCTTACCGCCGCGCCGAACTCGGGCTCCCCGTGGTGGGAGAGCACCATATGCTCAAGCAGGGTGGCGGTTTTGGGGTTGATATTAAGCTTTTCGGCGTATTTATCGATTACCATAGCCCCCATTGCGAGGTGACCTAAAAGATTGCCGTCTACCGAATAACCCGTCGCTATGCCGGTATCGGCTACCGTAAATTCCGAAAGCTTTGCAATATCGTGAAGTATTGCGCCCGAAATTAACAGCTCGCGGTCAACAAAGGGGTAAACCTTACAAACCCCCTCGGCAAGCCGAACAATCGAAAGGGTGTGGAGTAAAAGTCCTCCGCGCACCGCGTGGTGAAGCTTAAACGCCGCAGGCCAGTAAAGCAGGGCAAGCCGGTTGTCGTCAAGTATTGCTTTAACGATTTTCTTTAAATCGCCGTCCGAAAAGCCGTCGGCTATTCTGTAAAGCTCCTCAAACATCTGCTCGCCCGAATAGTCCGCGGACTTGACAAAATCCGAAACGTTAACCCCGTCCTCGGGAGTTACGGGTCTGATTTTTTCAACCTTAAGCTGATCCGCACCGTTATACTGAGTGATAAGCCCGCGAATTTTTACAAGGTCGTTAACGCCGTACTCGCCGTGGGTCGCCTTGTTGTAGCGCCAGAGCTTGGCGTTAATCTCGCCCTCGGAGTCCGAAAGGGTCATATCGAGATATGTGTCCCCTTTGGAGGAGGTTTTTTTGTCTATGCTTTTTATAAGGCAGAAGCCGTCAACAAGACCGCTCCCGTCAATAGGAGTAAAATTCATATTGCTCTCCGTTAATCTTTAATAATAATGTTTTCGCGGGCGGGGCCGTTGCTTACCATTACGAGCTTAAAGCCGATTTCCTTTTCGATAAACTCTATGTAATTACGGCAATTTTCGGGCAGGTCGGCGTAATTCCTGATTCCCGTAATATCGCACTTCCAACCCGGAAGCGATACTAAAACGGGCTTTGCCTTTTCAAGAAGTCCTGTAACAGGGAAGTCCTTTGTAACCTTGCCGTCAATTTCGTAGCCTACGCAGACCTTAATCTCATCAAGATATGAGAGAGCGTCAACAACGGTTAAAACGCCGTGTGTAGTACCCTGAACCTCACAACCGTAGCGGGTGGCAACGCAGTCAAACCAGCCCATTCTGCGGGGTCTTCCTGTGGTTGCGCCGTATTCGCCGCCGTCGCCGCCGTGGTCGCGCATAGCCTTAGCC
>CAMCIX010000095.1 GCA_945875045.1 uncultured Clostridia bacterium
CAGAACTATGTATTTGAGACAGACAGTGCGAACATCATAAAAACGCAGAGAGCGAAATAATCGTCTCTCTGCGTTTTGTTGGTTTCTTTAGAATCAATCACTGAATATCGGTTACCTGATAGCCTTGATCGGAAACAGCCTGCTTCAGAAGGTCGTCGGAAAGCTCTTTTTCGAGCGTTACAACTGCAGTTCCGTTCTTATGGCTGACCTCTGCCTTTTTCACGCCGTCAAGTGCCTCAAGGGCTTTTTTTACGTGCATCTCGCAATGTCCGCACATCATACCTTCGATTTTTAATGTCTTTTCCATTGTTTTTGTCTCCTTTTGGTTTGTGATTTTTAATTTATTTTTGATTTTGTGATCCCGCCCGGAATCATGCATCCGAAAGAAATTTAAGCGCAGGGCGTTGGTGACTACGCTGAAGCTGGACAAGCTCATTGCCGCCGCCGCAAACATGGGATTTAACTGCCAGCCGAGCACACTGATAAATACACCGGCCGCCAAAGGAATACCGATAATATTATAGATAAACGCCCAAAACAGATTTTCGTGAATGTTTCTAAGCGTTGCACGGCTCAAACGAATTGCCGCAGGAACATCGGATAGACGGCTTTTCATCAGTACCACATCCGCCGCGTCAATCGCAACATCCGCGCCTGCACCAATAGCGATACCTATATCGGCACTTGTAAGCGCCGGAGCGTCATTAACGCCGTCACCGACCATAATGACAGTGCCTTGTTTCTTAAGCTCACGGATTACACTTTCTTTGCCGTCGGGGAGCACCCCGGCAATCACTTCATCAACGCCTGCCTTTGCTCCAATCGCCTTAGCCGTGCGCTCGTTATCGCCTGTCAGCATCACCACATTAATGCCCATATTCTGCATTTCTTTTATTGCCTGCGGACTGTCCTCTTTGATAATATCCGCAACGGCGATAATACCGCAAAGCTCACCGCCGGAGGCAAAGAACAACGGCGTTTTTCCTTCTTCCGAGAGCCGCTCGGATTGTGTCTTTATTTCGTCAGGCACAGGGATTTGTTCGCTG
Organism: uncultured Clostridia bacterium; assembly: GCA_945875045.1. Taxonomy (GTDB): domain Bacteria; phylum Bacillota; class Clostridia; order Oscillospirales; family Acutalibacteraceae; genus UBA737. The sequence goes on from CAMCIX010000095.1 coordinate 1,047, forward strand.
ATAAATTTATAACTGCCGCCAATAAGGACGGCACCGTCAAGAAAAGCGGAAAGTCCGTTGCCGGGTAAGGCTTTGAACTGCTCGACCTCACCGACTGCCAATCCTTCCTGCTTAGCCCTTTGAGTGATTGCCCGTGCCAACGGATGCTCGCTTTTTTTCTCCAGCGCATAAGCGATAGACAAAAGCTCCTCTTCGCTTCTGCCGTTTGTCGGAATCATATCCGTAACTCTTGGTTCTCCTTGCGTTATCGTTCCGGTTTTATCAAGTGCCACAATCTGCGTTTTCCCGGTTTTTTCCAAAGATACAGCCGTTTTGAAGAGAATACCGTTCTTTGCTCCCATTCCGTTTCCGACCATAATAGCTACAGGCGTGGCAAGACCGAGCGCACAGGGACAGCTGATCACCAATACGGATATACCCCTCGCCAAAGCAAAGCCTACTGTCTGACCGACAATAAGCCATGCTATCACGGTTATTGCCGCAATAACAATAACGGTAGGGACAAACACACCTGATACCTTGTCTGCAACCTTTGCAATCGGCGCTTTTGTTGCGGCCGCATCACTGACCATCTGAATAATCTGCGAAAGCGTGGTGTCCTCACCCACTCTTGTCGCTTCACAGCGGATAAACCCCGATCGGTTCAGCGTTCCGGCGGAGACTGTGCTTCCGGCCGTTTTGTCTACCGGTATACTCTCGCCTGTCAGGGTGGATTCATCTACTGCGCTGTTTCCCTCTAAAACGGTTCCGTCCACAGGGATATTTTCACCGGGACGCACGACAAAGATTTCCCCCTTTGCTACCTGCTCAATAGGCAGGGTTATTTCGGTACCGTCCCTTTCAAGCACGGCGGTTTTGGGAGCCAGCTTCATCAGTCCTTTCAGAGCGTCGGTGGTTTTACCCTTTGAGCGCGCCTCCAGCATTTTTCCAAGGGTTATGAGTGCCAGTATCATAGCGGCGGATTCAAAGTAAAACTCGTGCATATAGGACATTACGGCAGCCGCGTTGCCCTTTACCTGCGCATCCGTCATGGCAAATAGAGCAAAGGTGCTGTAACCAAAGGCGGCAGTAGCGCCTAATGCAACCAAAGCGTCCATATTCGGCGCACGGTGCCACAAGCTTTTAAATCCGCTGATAAAAAATTTCTGATTGATAACCATAATTACAACCGTTAACAATAGCTGCAAAAGCCCCATTGCCACATGGTTATTGTCGAAGAAAGACGGCAGAGGCAAGCCCCACATCATATGTCCCATGGAAACATACATAAGAACAATCAAAAAGCCGAGAGAGGCAATCAGTCGCTTTTTAAGTAGGGGTGTTTCTCTGTCCTTCAGTGGGTCTGTGTCGGAGGATGACCGTGTGTTTCGCTCCGTGTTACTTTTTTTAATTACTGCGTCGTATCCTGCGTTACGAACCGCCGCTATAATCTCTTTAGCGTCGGCAGTTCCCTCCACGCCCATAGAATTGGTAAGCAGGCTAACCGAGCAGGATGTTACACCTTTCACGCCTGATACCGCTTTTTCCACCCGTGCGGTGCAGGCGGCACAGCTCATACCGGTTACTGTATATTGCTCCATAGTTTATTTGTAACGCCTCCTTTTATTTCATCAGTTTTTGCAGAGTTGCCACTAACTCGTCAATTACTTCATCCTTGCCGTCACGTATATCTCTGGCAACACAGCCCCTGATATGACTCGCCAGCAGCTCCTTATTAAAAGCATTGACCGCGGCGTTCACAGCGGCGGACTGGATTAAAATATCCGCACAGTAAGCGTCTTTTTCCACCATTCCGCGAATCCCTCTAATCTGCCCTTCAATTCGGTTTAGGCGGTGAATCAGCTTTTTGCGTTCTTCATCTGAGCGAGCTGTTGTTTTTCCACAGCATCCGCATACTTCCTTTTCAGACATCATCGCATCCTCCTTACATACCCCGATGGGGTATTATCATTATATACCCTAACGGGGTATATGTCAATAGGGAAACCGCATAAAAACTGCAAAAAAGCAGTAACCGGAAGGCTAACCGCCTTCCGGTTACATACAGACCTCATTTTCGTTAAGAACATCACGTAAATGACAGAGGATTGTTTTCAATAATCATATTACCATAAGTAATGTTCCCGCGCCGATAAGGGCACAGCCTATTCCTGATTTCAGGGTAATTTTTTCATTTAAAAAGATAAAGGCTAAAACGAGGGTGATTACCACGCTTAATTTATCAACGGGAACAACCTTTGAAGCTTCTCCAACTTGTAGCGCTTTATAGTAACAAATCCATGACGCGCCGGTTGCAAGCCCCGAAAGGATTAAAAATATCCAGCTTTTGCGGCTTATCTCCGAAATACCGCCCTGAGCACCCGTTATGAATACCATAAGCCACGCCATCGCGACAACCACAACGGTTCTAATCGCGGTGGCTAAATTTGAATTTACACCGTCAATGCCTATCTTCGCAAGGATTGAGGTCAGCGCGGCAAACACCGCAGAAAGCAGAGCTAAAACGAACCACATAGCATTTACACATCCCTATAAATAGAATTTTTCGGCATATCGGACGGTCTCCATCGCGTCCTTTGCGTAGCAGTCCGCCTTTATCATATCGGCGTATTCCTGCGTTAATACCGCGCCGCCCACAACGACCTTAATTTCGGGGTCTGCCTTGTGAAGAAGGGCTATGGTCTGTTCCATTGAGGGAACTGTGGTGGTCATAAGGGCGCTTAAGCCTACAAGCCTACAGTTTTCTTTAATAGCGGCTTCAACCACAATTTCGGGGTCAACGTCTCGCCCTAAGTCGATTACGTTAAAGCCGTAGCTTTCAAGCATTACCTTAACAATATTTTTGCCTATGTCGTGAATATCGCCCTTTACTGTGGCGATAACAAATTTTTTGCCGTTTTCGCCCGCTTTTTCGGGTATCTTTTGTTTTATCACCTCAAACGCGGCGGACGCGGCTTCGGCGCTCATTAAAAGCTGGGGAAGATACGCCTTTTTGTTTTCAAAGGCTGTTCCGATTTCGTCAAGGGCGGGAATAACGAATTTATCTATTATTTCAAGGGGCGCTGTGGTTTCGATTAATATTTCCGCCGCCTTGACCGCAGTTTCTTTAACACCCTTTATAACCGCCGTTTTAAGGTCGGCAGGGTCGGTTTGGGGTTTTGCGGCTTCCGCCGAAGGCATTTCCGAAGCATAGGCAATATAATCGGTACAGGCGGGGTCGATACCCGCTAAGGCGCGATAGGCAAAATAGGAGTTCATCATATACGCCGAAAAGGGGTTCATAATAGCGCAGTCAAGCCCGCTTGTCAGCGCGGCGGTGAAAAACGCGGAATTTATAAGCTCGCGGCGGGGAAGACCGAACGAAATGTTAGATACCCCAAGGCTGGTTTTAATTCCTGCGTTCTTTAGAAGCTTAATTGTTTTAAGGGTGATGTTAGCGCTTTCCTGATTTGAGGAAACGGTTAGCGCCAATGGGTCAACGATTATATCACGCTTTTGTATACCGTACTTTTCGGCGGTTTCAATTATTTTAAGGGCGATATTAAACCGCTCCTCGGCGATGTCGGGGATTCCGTTTTCGTCAAGGGTTAGTGCGATTACCGCGCCGCCGTATTTTTTTACAAGTGGGAATACGCCCTCCATACTCGCCCTGTCACCGTTTACCGAGTTTATAAGCGCCTTGCCGTTGTAAGCGCGAAGGGCGGCTTCAAGCACCGACTTATCGGTCGTGTCAATCTGCAAGGGCAGGTCGCATACGGCTTGGAGCTGTTTTACAACGCTTAGCATCATAGCTTCTTCGTCAATTTCGGGGAGACCTACGTTAACGTCAAGAATATGTACGCCCTTATCCGCCTGATTAAGCCCCTCGCCTAATATGTAATTAATATCGCCCCGCCTTAGCGCGTCCTTAAATTTCGGCTTGCCCGTCGGGTTAATGCGCTCGCCTATAAGCACGGGGCCTTTGCCTATTTCCACCGCGTGGGTGTAGGAGGAGACAAGGGTTTCGGTGTGATTTTTAGGTTCCTTAAGGGGAATATCCCGCGTTTTTTCCACGGTTTTGCTTATAAATTCGGGGGTTGTGCCGCAACAGCCGCCTAAAACAGACGCGCCGCAAAGGGCGATTTCCCGCATACTGTCCGAAAAATCGTCGGCATTAACATTGTATACCGTAACGCCGTCCTTTGCCTCGGGAAGACCCGCGTTGGGATTTACAATTACGGGAACGGTCGCGTATTCACACAGCTCTTTAACTACAGGCAACATTTTATCGGGCCCTAAGGAGCAGTTAATGCCTAAGGCGTCTACCCTCAAGCCTTCGAGCATAGCGACCATTGCCTTAGGGTCTGCGCCCGTCATTAAGTGACGGCTTTCGTCGTATACATTTGTGACAAATACGGGCAAATCGCAGTTTTCCTTTGCCGCAAGCACCGCCGCCTTAGTCTCGTAGCTGTCGTTCATTGTCTCTATAATAATAAGGTCTGCGCCGCACTTAGCGGCAACCCTTACGTTGGCGGCGAAAAGCTCCACCGCGTCCTCAAAGCTAAGCTCTCCCAACGGTTCTAACAGCTTGCCCGTAGGTCCTATATCAAAGGCGACAAATTTATCCTTTCTTTCGCCAATAGCGTTTTTAGCGCATTTAATACCCTCGGCGATAAGCTCCTCGAAATTATCGTATTTAAGCTTGCTGATTCCGAATGTATTGGTGGTAATAATATCGCTCCCCGCGTCAAGATAAGCCTTGTGAAGTGCCGTGATTTTTTGCGGGTTAGTAATATTCCAAAGCTCGGGCGGCTCGCCGCCTTTAAGCCCCATTTCCTGTAAAAGCGTGCCTGTGCCGCCGTCAAAATACAGTCTTTTTTTCTTTAAAAGTTCTCTTATCATTCTTTTATCCCCATAATTGCCGTGATTGATTTCATAGGCGTCATTAAGCTTGAGCTGTTTAGCGTTATTCCGAGGGTATAGTCGGCGTTAAGCGCCGCCAATACTGCAGGTTGATATGAAAGCGGCATATCGCCGTAGCCGGGGGCGTACCTGAAGGGCTTTTTGCCTGTGCCGCGAAGCAAATTATCGGCATAATCGCAAAGGCTCTCCGCCGCGGCAGAGGCGAGCGCGTCTGTAATAAAGCTTTCGGCGGGGGAGGTGAGTGCGAGGCGGGATATAAGCCTATCCGCCCCGATTCCTATTGTAACCCCTAAAATATAGGCTTCCCGACAGCCGTCAAGCGCCTTTATAAGGTTGTAGCTCCTAATATCTCCAAAGCCTAAATCGCATATATTTTCAGACTTAAAGGCTACATTAACCCTTGTATAGGCGTATTTAGGGGTAAGCACCTGTCTCTTATACACATCTGACGCTGCCGACGATATGCAGTGT
>CAMCIX010000096.1 GCA_945875045.1 uncultured Clostridia bacterium
AGCAGACCATAGGCAGAACGCCCGACAGTCTTGTTTGCGTTATGCCTATAGAGCGCGGAGTTATTGCCGACTACGATATTGCCGAAATTATGCTTAAAAACTATATGCAGCAGGCGTTCGGCAACCGTATTCTGCGCCCTCGTATTATGGCTACTCTCCCCGCGGGATTAACCGAATTACAGCACCATTCTCTGTCTAATGTTGTGGAATCGGCGGGAGGGCGCAATGTTTCGGTAATCGAGGGGCCGCTTGCCGTGGCGTTCGGCTTGGGGCTTGATTTTTCAAAGCCGCGCGGCACTCTTATTGTGGATATTGGCGCGGGTACAACCGATATTGCGGTGATTTCTCTCGGAGGAATAGCGGTCTGCGAATCCTTTAAAACCGCCTCCTCGGATCTTGATATGCAGATTATAAGATACGTCCGCAAGGAGTATAATATCGAAATCGGCGCACTTTCGGCGGAAATGATAAAAATGAAAATCGGTTCGGCTACAAAGCGGGATATTGAGGTCGCCGTTGTCGCAAAGGGTAGAAACGTCTTTTCGGGACTGCCCGAAAGCTTTGAAATTTCCTCGGGCGAGGTTTTTGAAGCGATAAGCGAAACGGTTGAGGCTATTTGTAACGCAATACGTCAGGTGCTTAACCGCACCGACCCCGATTTGGTGGCGGATATTACCGAGGACGGTATGTACCTTACGGGAGGCGGCTCACAGCTTAACGGTTTAGCCCAAAAGCTTAATGAATATTTGGGAATTGAGATTCATCAGCTCGACGACCCCGCCCACAGCGTTGTAAAGGGAGCGGCGGTCGCACTTAAAAAGCCGGAGCTTCTTAAAAACGTGGATTATCAGCTCCGCTCCATAAAAGAATTGGTTGTAGAATAAATTTAATGGTTTAAAGCTTTAAATCGTTAAAGAAATTTCTGTTTTTGGCTTGACAAAAGGGAAAAAATAGGGTAAAATAGATTTCAGTTTCAGGAGAAAGGGTGGACGGTATGTTCGGCTGCATAGCTTATCGATTTTATTATTATAAGACGGACTGCCTGTGCGCCCATAAAGCTTAGTCTTTATATGTTGTACGGACAGCCCGCAATCGCTCATGCCTTTAGCGCAGTGAGTGTTGCGGGCTTGTATTTTGAAAACGGGTGAAATGATGATAAACGAAAAAATGGCGGCTTTGGGCAAAAAACGCTCGGTTATCCGCGAAATTTTTGAATACGCAAAAATAAGAAGAGCCGAAATCGGTGCGGAAAACGTTTTTGATTTTTCTATCGGCAATCCGAGCGTGCCTACCCCTAAAAGGGTTACCGAGACAATGGAACGCTTAATAAGGGAAAAAGACCCGGTAGCCCTTCACGGCTACACCTCCGCACAGGGGGATTTAGGGGTAAGGCAGGCTATTGCTGAGCATATTGAAGGAAAATTCGATTTTAAGGCAGACCCTAACCTTATTTATATGACCTGCGGCGCGGCGGCTTCGCTTACTGTTTCGCTTAATGCTATTGTTAACGCGGGGGACGAGGTTATAGTTTTAGCTCCCTTTTTCCCCGAGTACCGCGTTTTTGTCGAAAAGGCGGGGGCAAGGCTTATTGAAGTACTGTGCAGAGAGGGCGATTTTCAGATTGATTTTGCCGCGCTTGAAAAAGCGATCACCGATAAAACTAAGGCGATAATTGTTAATTCACCTAATAATCCGACCGGCGCGGTCTTTTCCGAGGAAACAATAATTAAGCTCGCTTCTCTGCTAAATAAAAAGCAAACGGAATACGGCAGGGATATTTATATTATTTCCGACGAGCCGTACAGGGAGCTTGTTTATGAGGTAAGCGTTCCCTATATTCCGAAATATTACAATAACACGCTTGTGTGCTATTCCTACAGCAAGTCCCTGTCCTTGCCGGGAGAGAGAATAGGTTATATATTTGTTTCTCCCAATGCGGGTAACAGCGGCGAGGTATATGCGGCGGTATGCGGTGCGGGTAGGTCTCTCGGATTTGTATGCGCCCCGAGCCTTTTGCAGTACACGGTGGGCGAGTGCGTCGACCTACTGCCCGATCTTACGGTTTACCGCAAGAATCGTGATTTGTTATCACACTCACTTACCGATTACGGCTATACGGTAGTTCCGCCCGACGGCGCCTTTTACCTTTTTGTAAAGACTCCCGAGGAGGACGCATATGCCTTTTGCGAAAGGGCTAAAAAATACGAGCTTTTGTTAGTCCCCGGCGACGATTTCGGCTGTAAAGGGTATGTCAGAATTTGCTATTGCGTTGAAACCAAGCAGATTGAACGCGCTTTGCCGAAATTTAAGGCGCTTATTGAAGAATATAAATAACGGAGACGGTTATGACTGATTTAGAAAAAGCAAGACAGCAGATTAACGAGATAGACAGGCAGATGGCACAGCTTTTTGAAAAGCGTATGGCGGCGGTTAAGACGGTCGCCGAGTACAAAAAGGCGAACGGGGTTAGAGTTACCGATTCTGCGCGTGAGGCGGAGGTTATTAAACGCAACTCCGCCCTTGTCGAAAACGAAACGCTAAAGCCCTATTATGTAAGCTTTCTGCAAAATAATATGGATATTTCAAAGGCGTATCAGCACAGACTGCTTGAGGGTATGCGGGTTGCCTACAGCGGGGTTGAGGGGGCGTTTGCGAACATTGCCGCAAACCGTATTTTCCCCGACGCTAAGGCTATTCCCCACGCCGATTTTAAGGCGGCTTACGATTCGGTTGTAAACGGAGAATGCGACTGCGCGGTATTGCCTATTGAAAACAGCCATAACGGCGACGTGGTTCAGGTAATGGATTTGACCTTTTTCGGCACACTTTATATTAACGGTATTTACGATATTGAGGTCGTGCAAAATCTCCTTGCCGTAAAGGGAACGACGATGGACGAGGTTAAAAAGGTAATAAGCCACCCGCAGGCGTTAGGTCAATGCGCTAAGTACATAAGAGAACACGGCTTTGAGCCTATAGAGGCGGTCAACACCGCGGTCGCGGCAAAGCAGGTAGCCGAAGCGGGCAGGCACGACATTGCCGCGATAGGCTCGGGCGAGGCGGCAAGGATTTTCGGGCTTAAAAAGCTGGAAGCGCATATAAATGAGAGCGGCAGTAACACGACCCGCTTTGCGGTATTCTCCAAAACTCCGAAAACTCCGTCTGATGCCGATAATCAGTTTATAATGCTCTTTACCGTATCTAACGAGGCGGGCGCCTTGGGCGAGGCGATAAACACTATAGGCAAGCACGGCTTTAACCTACGCGCATTAAAATCCCGCCCCACAAAGGAGCTTATATGGAGCTATTATTTCTACGCCGAGGGCGAGGGAAATATCAACAGCGATAAGGGCAGGGAAATGCTTAAGGAGCTAAAGGAAAAATGCAGCAGTATAAGAATTGCGGGCAGCTTTGAAAGGGAAGTAATTTTAAAGGGTGACGACGAATGATAATACCTGTTAAAACCTCTACGGGGGAATATAACATCTACCTTGAGCGCGGTTCGCTTAAAAAGGCGGGGGAGTATCTTAATTTAAACCGCCGAACCTTTATTGTGACCGACAGCGGAGTTCCCGCAGATTATGCAAAAACCGTCGCGGAGCAGTCGAAATCTCCCGTTATTGTAACGGTAAAGGAGGGCGAGCCCTCAAAATGCTTTGATACATATAAATATCTGCTATCCGAAATGGTGAAAAACGGCTTTACAAGGAGCGACTGCGTAGTAGCCGTCGGCGGCGGAGTAGTCGGCGATATGGCGGGCTTTGCCGCGGCAAGCTATATGCGCGGTATTGATTTTTACAATATCCCGACCACCATTTTGTCTCAGGTGGATTCCTCTGTAGGCGGCAAGGTGGCTATCGATTTTGAGGGGTATAAAAACCTTGTAGGCGCGTTTTATCCCCCAAAAGCGGTAATTATAGATTCCGATACCCTTAAAACCCTGCCCGAAAGACAGATCTCAAACGGACTTGCCGAATCGGTTAAAATGTCGCTTACCTCCGATAAGGAGCTGTTTCGCATTTTTGAAGAGGAGGATATAAAAAGCAATATCGATACGGTAATCGAGCGCTCGCTTAAAATCAAGCGGGAGGTTGTCGAAAAGGACGAAAAAGAGGGCGGACTGCGAAAAATACTTAATTTCGGTCACACTTTAGCCCACGCTATCGAGAGCGAGAATGATATGCAGAACCTCTATCACGGCGAGTGTGTGGCGCTGGGTATGATACCGATGTGTTCCGCAGCTGTAAGGGAGCGGCTTATCCCCGTGCTTAAAAAGCTTAATCTGCCCACAAGCAACGATTTTGAGACCGAAAAAATAATATCGGCTATGCGGCACGATAAAAAGCTTATGGGAGACGATATAACCGTGATTTTTGTACCCGAGGTAGGAAAATACGAAATGCGTGAAATGCCCTTTGATACTTTTGCAAAGGAAATTAAGGAGAGCTTTGAATGAAAAATACTATAGGAACCTCGGTTGCGCTGACCGTATTCGGTGAAAGCCACGGGGCGGCAATCGGCGCGGTGCTGGACGGCTTAGCCCCGGGAATTGCGGTTGACGAGGAGTTTATCCGCTCACAGCTTACTTTGCGCCGCCCGTTCGGGGATATTTCCACCCCCAGAGTAGAGCCTGATAACTTTGTAATCGAAAGCGGAGTATTTGAGGGTAAAACCACAGGCACTCCGATTTGCATAATAATTCCCAACGTCAACACAAAATCAAAGGATTACAGCGAAATAAGGAGCAAGGCGCGCCCGGGTCACGCCGATTACACGGCATACCAAAAATACCACGGCTTTGAGGATTACCGCGGCGGCGGGCATTTCAGCGGAAGAATTACCGCGGGAATAGTAGCGGCGGGAGCGGTCGCGATTTCCGCTTTAAAAGCCAAGGGTATTTATATCGGCACACATATTTCCCGCCTTGCGGGGATAAAGGACCGCGGATTTGCCGATTACAAAGCGGATATTGAAGCGGTAAACAAAAAGGTTTTCGCTGTTCTTGACGATAATTGCTCCGAAAAAATGAAGGCGGCGGTAAATGACGCGAGAATAGACGGCGACAGCGTTGGCGGCGTGCTTGAAACGGCGGTTATCGGTCTGCCCGCAGGGGTAGGCGAGCCGTGGTTTGACAGTATTGAAAGCAAGCTTTCCCGCGCCTTGTTCGGTATCCCCGCTATTAAGGGGGTTGAGTTCGGCGGCGGCTTTGCGCTCTCTGATATGCGGGGAAGCGAGGCTAACGACCCGATAAGGATTGAAGACGGCAGGGTTAAAACCCTTACAAACAACAACGGCGGCATAAACGGCGGCATTACAAACGGTATGCCGATTATATTCCGCTGTGGGGTTAAGCCGACCTCTACAATACATAGGGAACAGCAGACGGTCGACTTTATAAAGGGCGAAAACGTTAACTTTTTGGCGGGTGGCAGGCACGACCCCTGCATTGTGCATAGGGCGAGGGTGGTTATCGACAGCATAACCGCCGTGGTTTTGTGCGATATATTAAGCGAACGCTTCGGAACGGACTGGTTGGTAGGATAATGGAATACGGTTGCATCGGCGAAAAGCTTACACACAGCTTTTCAAAAATAATTCATTCAAAAATTGCCGATTATAATTATGAGCTAAAGGAAATCGAAGCACAAGACCTTGACTCCTTTATGAAATCCGCCGATTTTAAGGCGATAAACGTCACGATTCCCTATAAGCAGGCGGTGATTCCTTACCTTTATGAAATAAGCGATACCGCGAGGAAAATCGGCGCGGTAAACACTATTGTAAATAAGGACGGCAAGCTTTACGGCTACAACACCGATTACGAGGGTATGCGTGCGCTGATAAAGAGACAGGGCGCGGATCTTTCGGGCAAAAAGGTTTTGGTTTTGGGAAGCGGCGGCACCTCTAAAACCGCGGCGGCGGTGGCGGAAAGCCTTGGAGCGAGCGAGGTATTGAGGGTATCGAGAAACGGCAACGACGGGGCGGTTACATATGATTATGCGCTTGCACACCATACCGACGCGGGGGCGATTATAAACACCACGCCCTGCGGAATGTACCCGAATATCGGCAAAACGGCGGTGGATATTTCTCTTTTTCCCGATTTAGAATCGGTGACCGACGCGGTTTACAACCCCCTTTCCTCCGCACTTGTGACCAAAGCCAAAGAAATGGGTATTAACGCGGTTGGCGGACTTTATATGCTGGTGGCGCAGGCGGTCTTTGCCTCGGAAAAATTTACGGGAAGCAATATACCTAAAAGTGTTACCGACAGCGTTTATAAAGAAATTCTGCTTGATAAGAAGCTGTCTCTTATACACATCTGACGCTGCCGACGATATGCAGTGTGTAG
>CAMCIX010000097.1 GCA_945875045.1 uncultured Clostridia bacterium
AATATGCAAAAATTTATTGACAAGGCAAGTAGGCGGTGATATAATCTCTTTATAGATTTCAAAACTAAATTATAAAGGGGCTTTTTAAAATGAAAAACATCACTAAGCTTATCAGCGTATTAGCCGCTTTGGCTATCGCTCTTATCTGCTGCGGCTGCGGCGCAAAATCTATGACCGCTAAAGAGGGCAAATTAATTATGGCTACCAACGCCGAGTTCCCGCCCTACGAGTACAAGGAAGGCGACAAAATCGTCGGTATCGACGCTGAGGTTGCTAAGCTTATTGCCGACAAATTAGGTCTTGAGCTTGAAATTGCCGACGTTGACTTTGACTCCATTATCCCCGGCGTTCAATCCGGCAAGTACGATATGGGTATGGCGGGTATGACCGTTACCGACGAGAGAAAGGAAAAGGTTAACTTCTCCGATTCCTATGCTACCGGCGTTCAGGTTGTAATCGTTAGGGAGGACAGCGAAATTAAGTCCATCGACGATTTAGAGGGCAAGAAAATTGGCGCTCAGCAGGGTACTACAGGTTATATCTACGCTTCCGACACACCTGAAAACGGCGGCTACGGCGAGGAAAACGTAACAGGCTACCAGAACGGAGCCCTTGCGGTTGAGGCTTTAAAGGGCGGCAAGGTTGACTGCGTTATTATCGACAACGAGCCTGCTAAGGCATATGTTGCCGCAAACGAGGGTCTTAAGATTCTTGACACCGAGTATGTAACCGAGGATTACGCAATCTGCTTTGCTAAGAAAAACACCGAGCTACAGGAAAAAGTTAACGACGCCCTTAAGGAGCTTATCGAAGACGGCTCTGTTAAGAAGGTTGTTGACAAATACATCAAGGCTGACTAATTTAAAAATTAGGGGCGGTTTTATAACCGCCCTGTTTTTAGTATAAGAAAGGAGTTAATGCATTGGCAGGTATATTAAACGCCCTTTCGGGCTGGTTTGGCTCCATTGCGGACGAGTTCAGGTTCGTTTTTATCGAGGGAAACCGCTACGAACAGATGATAACGGGCTTTGTAAACACTCTTAAGATTACCTTCGGCGCTTTGATTATCGGTATTGCTATCGGTATAATAGTTGCCGCCGTGCGTTCTACATACGATAAAAACCGCGACAAAATGCGCCGTCACAAGGGTATCGGGTATTTTATATTAGCGTTTTTAAACGCGGTTTGCAAAATATATTTAACGGTTATCCGCGGAACGCCGGTTGTCGTTCAGTTAATGATTTCCTACTTTTTAATCTTCGTCTCGGTAAGGGACGGCGTACCGATAGGTATTTTCGCTTTCGGTATTAATTCGGGCGCATACGTTGCGGAAATATTCCGCGGCGGAATTATGGCGGTCGATAACGGACAGTTTGAGGCGGGGCGCAGTCTGGGACTAAACTATCTTCAAACTATGATACATATCGTTATTCCCCAGATGTTCAAAACCGTCCTCCCCACCCTCTGCAACGAGTTTATTGCCCTTTTAAAGGAAACCTCGGTTGCGGGCTATGTGGGCGTTGTGGATCTTACCAAGGCGGGCAACTCCATTGCGGGGCGCACCTATTCCTATTTTATGCCGCTTATCACCGTAGCCGCCATTTATCTTGTTTTAGTTATGATTTTAACCTGGCTTGTCGGAAAGCTTGAAAGGAGGCTGCGCACAAGTGACCACTAACGAGGTGCTTATCAAAACCGAAAATCTTCAAAAATCCTTCGGCAAAATCGAGGTTTTAAAGGGTATTAATACCGAGATAAAAAAGGGCGAGGTTGTGGTTATAATCGGACCTTCGGGCTCGGGGAAATCCACCTTTTTGCGCACCCTCAATCTCCTTGAGGAGCCGACGGGCGGGCATATTTACTTTGAGGGAACCGACATTACCGACCCAAAAGTAAACATAAATCTCCACCGACAGAAGATGGGAATGGTTTTCCAGCAGTTTAACCTTTTTCCCAATATGACGGTGCTTAAAAATATGACAATCGCTCCTGTTAAGCTAAAAAAAGCCACAAAGGCAGAGGCGGAGGAGCGCGCCCTCTCCTTGCTTGACCGAGTAGGACTCAAGGACCGCGCAAACGCCTACCCCTCCCAGCTTTCGGGAGGACAAAAGCAACGTGTTGCAATAGTCCGCGCGCTATGTATGCAGCCCGACGTAATGCTGTTTGACGAGCCGACCTCCGCCCTCGACCCCGAAATGGTCGGCGAGGTGCTGGACGTTATGAAGGCGCTCGCCACAGACGGTATGACAATGGCGGTCGTAACCCACGAAATGGGCTTTGCAAGAGAGGTCGCCGACCGCGTACTCTTTATCGATCAGGGAATTATTATGGAGGAAGGCACTCCCGAGGAGGTCTTCAGCAACCCCAAAAGCCCCAGACTAAAGGACTTTTTAGGCAAGGTCATTTAAAAATAGAAAATTATATCGGTGGCAGTTGACAGTCAATTGCCGCCGTTCTTTTTATGTAGAAAAATTTATTTTCTTGTCACCTTTTAAATTGTCTAATCGTCTTTATATTGAGAAAGCAAAAGGCGGTGCAGTTTTGGTATTCAGCAGTTTACGGTTTATATTCATTTTCATTCCGATTTTTTTCATATTATACTATACCGCGCCCTATCGGTTAAAAAACCTTATTCTCTTAATAGGAAGCTTATGTTTTTATTTTATAGGTGCGCTTGAAAATCCGTCGCATTTTGCGATTTTTATTATAAGCATAATTGCCGACTGGTTCGCCGCGCTGTTAATTGAAAAATATCCATTAAGAAAAAAAGTATTTCTTACCACAAGCATTGCTTTTCATCTGATAAGCCTTTGCGTATTCAAATATTTAGGATTCTTTCTGCAAGAGCTAAACCGTTCGTTTCCGAGCCTCGGAATTACCGCGGACATAGTCCTTCCGATCGGTATTTCGTTTTATACCTTTCAGGGTATTTCCTATGTTGCGGACGTTTACAAAGGAAAAGTAAAAGCGGAAAAAAGTCTGCTTAACTTTGCGGTATATATTTCAATGTTCGAGCAGCTTATCGCGGGACCTATTGTTACATACGATAAGGTACGAACAGAACTGCGACACAGAAAAATATCCTTTAATGCCGTCTTAAGCGGAATAGGCACCTTTGTTTTCGGTTTAGGACTTAAGGTGCTCCTTGCCAACCCGCTCGGAAAGCTGTGGTCGCAGGTATTAGCCATCGGCTTTGAAAGCATATCCGCTCCGCTTGCCTGGATAGCAATTACAGCTTTTTCCTTTCAAATATACTTTGATTTTTTCGGTTATTCACTAATGGCGCTGGGACTTGGAAAAATGTTAGGCTTTAAACTGCCTAAGAATTTCAACCACCCGTATCTAAGCCTTACAATGACAGAATTTTGGCGACGATGGCATATCACCCTTGGAACCTGGTTCCGAGAATATGTCTATATTCCTTTAGGAGGAAACAAAAAAGGAAAAATTTCGGAGCTAAGAAATTTGCTTGCGGTTTGGCTGTTAACGGGAATCTGGCACGGCGCGGGTTATAATTATTTACTGTGGGGAGCTTCGCTTTTTGCTGTGATAGCCATTGAAAAATTTCTTATAGGTGAATATCTAAACCGTCATCCGCTCTTAGGTCATATTTATATGCTTTTTCTGATACCTGTTACCTGGGCGATATTCGCAATAGAAGATATAAACAGTCTCGGTATTTTTTTTAGCCGTCTTTTTCCGTTTTTCGGGCAGGGAGTCTGGTCTGTATTCAGGTACGATTACTTAAAATATCTTAAGCTGTATTTCCCGTTTTTTATCGCAGGAATACTGTTTTCAACAAAGCTGCCCTACAATATTTTTAAACATATTAATAACCGCGCCGTTATTTCGCTTTTGCTCTCTGCCGTATTTGCCGCAAGTGTTTACTGTATGTACCGCGGGCTTGACGACCCTTTTTTATATTTCAGATTTTGAGAGGTAATTACAATGAAAAATAAAAATTATATTACGCTGTTGTCACTGGTTGTTTTAATTGCCGCCGTTTTGCTGTTTGCGGCGTGTCGAAAAACAGAGCATCAAATTCCCTCCGATAATAAGGACGCCACACTCGAATCAAGCAATATTTCCGAAGCTTCTTCAGCTGTATCCGAAACAAGCTTACCCGACAATGAAAGCTCTTCCGCTCAAACCGCACCGTCACAGGTGGAGAGCATAGAATCTAAAGCACCCGAAGCCTCATTAAGCGGCTCGCTCTTTATAGGCGATTCAAGAACGGTAGGACTTATGGAATACAGCGGTCTTGAAAACACGGATTTCTTCTGCTCTGTAGGAATGAGCGTATATAACATTCATAAAAAGCCCGTTTCGGTTCCTAATGTGGGAAAAGTGACCTTAACAGAGTTGCTAAGCGGGAAAAGCTATGATAAAATATATATAATGCTCGGAGTAAACGAGCTTGGATATAAGACCGAAAGCACGCTTGCAAAATATAAAGAATTACTTGCGCTGATAAAGGAAAAGCAGGCAGAGGCCGCTGTGTTTATCGAAGCAAATCTGCACGTCACGAAAAGCCGCTCCGATAAAGACGGGGTAGTAAACAACGCCTCCATTGACAGCTTTAACAATGAGCTTGCTAAGCTTGCAGACGGGAAAAAAGTATTTTATATTAACGCCAATCCCGTATTTGACGACGGTTACGGGAATCTTTCGGCTGATAAGTCGGAGGACGGCACACATTTATATGCAAAATATTACGCAGAATGGAGTAAATGGATTGCAGACAAAACCGCGTCGCTTGCCGGGGAGGGCTGATTTTGATTGATAAAGACCGCTTTTGCGAGGAGATAAGGCTTTGCGAAAAGGCGATGTATTATGTGGCTTTTTCGGTAACGGGCAGCAATGACGACGCCGCAGAAATTATTAGCGAAGCCATATACCGCGCTTATAAAAATTTGGATTCGTTAAAAAACGAGGGCGCGTTTAAGGCATGGATACTCCGTATTGTCCATAATACAGCGGTTGAGACGGTTCGCAAGAACTCAAAAATCATACCGTTAGAGGAAAACAACCACAGCTTTTACTGTGAAGATGAGAACCTTACCGAAAGGCTTGATCTGCAAAATGCAGTCAATCGGCTCAAACAGCCCTACCGTACTGTTGTAGTGCTCTTTTATTACGAAAATCTTTCGGCGGCTGAAATTGCAAAAATCACCGATTCAAACGTCGCCGCAGTAAAAAAACAGCTCTCCAGAGCAAGAAATATGCTTCGCGAGAGCCTAAAGGAGGATTTTAATCAATGAATGATTTTGATAAGTATATAAAAAGCATGGCTTCTGAGGAAAATACCGATATTCCCGATTCTGTCAAAAATAAAATAGAGGAAACCCTTGCAGCTCTCCCGGAAAAGAATATCCACATAAAAAAAACGAAAATATTACCGCGAATAGCCGCCACCGCCGCTTGCTTTATATTCGTTATATTTTTCTTGCTTCCTAATGTAAGCGTCGCGTATGCCGAGGCATTTGAGGAAATACCCATTATCGGACGGCTTATTAAGGTAATCACGGTAAGAAATTATTTTTATTCCGACGATTATCACGAAATGGATATTGACGTTCCTAAGGTCAGCGGAGAAGACGGGGACGCGGCGGATTATATAAATAATGATGTGAACAAGCTTACAGATACCTTAGTAAAGCAGTTCTATAAAGACCTTGACAGCATAGGCGACAGCGGACACAGCTCAATTTATGTCGATTATGAAACCGTTACAAACACCGAAAGTTGGTTTACGCTGAAAATGAGGGTGCACGAAGCCGCCGGAAGCAGTAATACCTATTATAAATATTATCATATAGACAAAAAGAGCGGAAAAATTATTAAGCTTTCCGATTTATCGGAAGACGAAGGCTTTTTCGAAACCTTGGAAAAGGAAATCAGGCAGCAAATGCGAAGTCAGATGGACAACGACAGCAATAAGATTTATTGGCTGGACGACAGCGTTATCGGCAAGGACTATGTGGCATTAACTCCCGAGCATAATTTCTTTTGGAATGAAAACGGCGATTTGGTAATCGTGTTTGACAAATATGAGGTTGCGCCGGGCGCTATGGGAACACCTGAATTTACTGTTGATAAAGCACTTATCAGCGATATGCTAAAAAGTGAATACAAAAATATGCCTTTTTAACGCAAAACGGAGCGGCAAAGACCGCTCCGTTAAATTTATATCCCCGCCGCAAAGGTCGGGAAGCTGTTTTCGGTGCTTTTTTCAACCCTTTTATTGTAATCCGCAACCGCAAAGCGGACGTGGACGCATATAGAGGTCATAAAATACGGCATTGTAAAAACAAGCGGGAATATAAAAAACGAAATCAAAATCCATCC
>CAMCIX010000098.1 GCA_945875045.1 uncultured Clostridia bacterium
TACACACTGCATATCGTCGGCAGCGTCAGATGTGTATAAGAGACAGGCGGTAGACATTTTTGTAAAGCACGACGCGACCCTTTCCTTTTGGGGACATCTTGTAAACGCCTTTAAAACCGGCTCCGAGCTTAAAAGCGGCGGCTTTTTGGGTGCGCTTATAGGTCAGCCGCTTTATCTCGCCTTCGGTAAGACGGGGGCGGCGATAACCGTTATTCTGCTGATTTTTGTGTTTATTATGATTATAACGGGTACCACGCTTGTATCCCTTTTCAGAACTGTGGCAAGACCCGTAAAATCCATTTCCGCGCAGGCAGAGACCGCTTATCAGAACCGTATTGAGCGCGAGGCGGAGGAAAAAAGCGAAAAGCAGTTAAAGATATTAAAGGGCTTTAACGTGGATATTCCCGTGGACGATATTCCCGAAAAGCGTAATATTAAAAAGGAATCGCTTGACGAAAAACAGCGCAAGGTTGTAGCCGCTTATTACGGCGGCGAGGTTGAGAATGAAAAGCCCGCGCCCGAGAATAAGCCGAGCGGGGAGGAGCGCAAGGAGCAAACAGACGAACGAAACGAAATCGAAACCGCGCTGAAGGCGGCGAGGGAGGAGGCTAAGACCGAGCAGCCGTCCGAGGAAACGAAAAAAATCGATTTCAAGGAGGAAACCGATAAATTCACCGAGCATCTTGAAAGGGAGAACGCGGAAGAGGGAGAACACTATAAATTCCCTCCGCTCGGACTTTTAAAGGAGTCGAAGGCGCAGAACGCCGCCGCCCTTTCCGCCGAGCTTGACAACACCGCTACTCGTTTGGTCGAGACCCTAAGGAGCTTCGGGGTTGAAACGCGGATTGTGGAGATAAGCCGCGGTCCTACGGTTACCCGATATGAGCTTCAGCCCAGCGCGGGAGTTAAGATAAGCAAGATAACAAACCTTGCGGACGATATAGCCCTTAACCTTGCAACGGCGGGAGTGCGTATTGAAGCGCCGATACCGAACAAGGCGGCGGTCGGTATTGAGGTGCCTAATAAGGCGAGCGCGGTGGTAGGCGTTCGCGGAATACTTGAATCGCCCGCCTTCACCTCTGCTAAAAGCAAGCTTACCGTGGCTTTGGGCCGCGATATAGGCGGCAACGCCGTGGTTACGGATATTGCAAAAATGCCCCACGGACTTATCGCGGGCGCTACCGGCTCGGGTAAATCGGTTTGCATAAACTCAATAATTATCAGTATTCTTTATAAGGCTGAGCCGGACGAGGTTAAGCTTTTAATGATTGACCCGAAGGTTGTTGAATTAGGCATCTATAACGGTATTCCTCACCTGCTCGTCCCCGTCGTCACCGACCCGAGAAAGGCGTCGGGAGCCTTAGGCTGGGCGGTAAGCGAGATGGAAAAGCGCTACAAAATGTTCGCCGACCGCGGAGTGCGCGACCTTGCGGGCTATAACCGTTTTGTCGAGCAGTTGGGCGACCCCGAGGTGCTCAAAATGCCCCATATAGTCATAATTATCGACGAGCTTGCCGACCTTATGATGACCGCGCCAAACGAGGTGGAGGATTCTATAAACCGTATCGCGGCAAAGGCGCGCGCGGCGGGTATGCACCTTATTATTGCTACCCAGCGTCCGTCGGTCGATGTTGTAACGGGCGTTATCAAGGCGAATATTCCGACAAGAATCGCTTTTGCGGTCTCTTCTCAGATAGACAGCCGTACCATTCTTGACTCTGCGGGAGCGGAAAAGCTTTTAGGGCGCGGCGATATGCTCTTTAGCCCCGTCGGCTCAAGCAAGCCCAACCGTATTCAGGGCTGCTTTGTAAGCGACGAGGAGGTTGAGGCGGTCGTTGATTACATAAAGGGCGACCATTCCGCGGATTATGACGACGACGTTATGGTTGAGATTGAACGTCAGGCGGCGGTTGAGAAAAAGCAGAAAACGGGACTTAAGGAGGACGGACCCGACGAGGACCCCATGCTTAACGACGCTATTAAGGTGGTTGTCGAAAACGGACAGGCTTCTACCTCGCTTTTACAGCGAAAGCTAAAGCTCGGCTACGCGAGAGCCGCGAGAATCGTCGACGAAATGGAACAGCGCGGGGTAGTAGGACCTTACGAGGGCTCAAAGCCGCGCAGGGTGCTTATTTCTATGGATCAGCTTATGGAGCGCGAGGCGGCGGGAGCAAATGCGGCAGATGAAGAAGAGTAAAAACAAAAAGCCTAAATACATAGCGGCGGCGGCTTTGCTTGCCGTCGCTGTTTTCATAACCGCCTTTTCGCGCGGCGTTTTCGGCAAACGGTTACAAAAGGTATTTAATCCCGCCGCGGCGTTTGATACCTCGGTCGATTTCGTGAAAATTACCGACGTAGGCGAGGCGGACAGTATTTTGATTTACTCGGACGGCTGTTCGGCGGTTATTGATGTCGGCACCGAGAACAGCGTCCCCAATATTTTAGATGACCTTGATTCAGCGCGGATAAAGGACATTGACGCGCTTATAGTTACGCATCTTCACACCGACCACGCGGGAGGACTGCCAGAGCTTGCCAAGCGCCGGGAGATAGATAATCTTATAATTCCCGAGCTTGAAAGCTCCGCCGAGGCGGCACAGCTTGTGAAAACCGCAAAGCGTACCGTGACCGCAAAGGGAGGAAACGTTTACACCGCCGTTCAGGGAATGAATTTTGAAATCGGTGAGTTTACCGTCACCGTGCTTGCGTATTATGACGATATGCGGGACGAGAACAATAAATCCGTGATAGTTATGGCGGAAATTGACGGGATAAAGTTTCTTTTTACGGGCGACGCGGAGGCTAAAACCGAAAAGGCGCTGATTGACGAGGGGCTTAACATTGACTGCGACGTTTTAAAGGTCGCTCACCACGGTAGCTCATCTTCAAGCTCGCAAAGCTTTTTAAAGGCGGCGACACCAAAGTATGCCGCAATATCTGTGGGCGCAAACAACATTTATTCCCACCCGACCGAATCTGTTATTTCCGCGCTCGAAAACTGCGGCGCGCAGATTTTAAGAACCGATACCGACGGCGACATAACATTTTATGTTGAAAACGGGGAAATAAGAACGGTTACCGAAAAATAGGGGGGGAGAACAGCTATGAAAGCAGTAAGGGTAACGGCAATTATTTTGGTGGCGGCGATTTTGGCGGTATTATCGGGCTGTCAGAAATTATCGTCCGCAGATACCGTAAGGTTTACTGCGGACGGAAATCTCCATTATAACGGAAGGGTATATGTTAATTCTGGAAGGAAGTACTACGCGGATACAGACAATAAGGACTGTGTGAAAATCGCCGTAAGACCTTACGGATTTTTTTACCTGTTAGGCGCGGTTACGGTTTTCTACGGCAACGACGCGGAAAATCCGGAATATATTTCTCCGTCTCGCGGACATGACCTTTATGTCCGCGAGGATTTAAAAATAGATTTCGATTCACTCCTTACAATACAGGACACCGAGGAGGTCTACAGCTTCAGGATAAGCGACATAATAACGGGTGAAAGTCTGGATTTGGAAAGCTATGTCCGCTGCGCCAACAGCTTTGAGGAGGTATGTGATTTTAACGCTTGGATAGAGCCTGACAATTTTGCTTATATGTGGATTTTTATCTTAAAGAAGGACGGCAACTATTATTTGCAGGACAGCGATGAATCGGATCTGTATTTAATCAAGGACGGCTTTGAAACGGAGTTAGAGAGGCTTGGACTTATCGGAAGAAGCGAAAGGTTAGTTACACCTTGATAATAGCCGAATGAACGCCGCTTAACCTTTTTTGGTACGGCGGCGTTTATTATAATATTATCTGCAAGTTCCAAGTATGGAAGACGGTCTAATTACCGTCTTTTATTTTGCACTGCTTACCCGTATGGTCGATCGTGTAGTTTTCTTTAAGTATCAGATCGCTTATAAATACAAACTCATACCCGTCGTCTTTAAGGCATTTAAGAATTGTGGGTAAAGCCTCGGGCGTGTGGTCGGCGTCGTTGTGGAACAGCACTATCGACCCGGGGCAGACCTTAGAGGTCACCCGCTTGCAAATGCTCTCCGACGTCGCGCTGTCCTTCCAGTCGAGACTGTCAACATACGAAACAAAAGTAATATAATATTTTTTTGTTGTTTCCCCCTCTAGAGCGGACTTTGTCCGCTCTATTCACCCCTTTCGTTCTTTATCCCCAAAGAACCAAGGGTTTGAAACTTCGCTTGATGCTCGTTTCAAAAGGTTTATGTTATTATTTTTACTGTGTTTTATGTTATGCTCAATCTTCGATTTAATTTTTAAAAGTGCAAACGGGAGCAGAGCAGAGTGGAGTGAAGCAGATGACAGAGTTTCCCCTTGCAAAAAGCAAGGAAAAACTCTAATTAGTGAAACGGTGTGCTTTCGCTTTCGTTCCGTTCGCATTGTGGTTTAAGAGTTAGGTTTTTTCATTGCCTACTATTGCAACCCTTTCGGGAAATCTCACTCCGCCCTTGATTTTATACAATAGTTCCTTTTTCAGAGTTTCCACCCGCACAGTTCTCTTTTTTTATATGGTGATTTACTGACAACCTTTCCCATTGACGACAATTTGAGAAACCACACTCAAACCGCCGAGGCGATTTATTACTTATGCTCGCCCACACACGAATTATTTTAGGGTGCTTATCGGGGTTATGCACCACCAAACCTTATAGGGTTCGGGTTTTCCTTTATTAAATTGTATCTTAAATATGAGTGATACAATTCAAAATCGAGGAAAACTTTGCCTCGCAGAGCACGGGGTTTGATTTCAAACCCATAACGTGCTACAAGTTCCCGAAAAACTTTTTTATTTATCATACTGAAAATAGATACAAATTGTATCTGGTTTTAGTGTGTGTAAATGAATAAAATCTATATAGGTTAAAAAGTTATGAGGGAGGTTGTCGCGTATGGCACATTATGAGAAATTCAGCAAACAAGGTTTGGGACATATATTTTTACACTTTCGTAGAGGTTATACAATAGATAAGAACGGACAAAAAATATATGCGAATTTCGGCAACAAGGAAATAGACACAAGCAAATCGCACTTAAACTATAACTTGAATATGAACGAGAACGGAGTGCCTTATAATCAACAAAAGCAGTTTGAGAGAATTATGCAAGGCAAGACCTTGCCGGAGGGTTATACACTTACTGTAAATAACCGCAAGGACTTGAAAGTGTTGTGCAGTTGGGTTGTGTCTTTACCTGATGATGTGCAACCAGATGATGAGGATAAATTCTTTAAGGCTGTATATAACCATTTAAAAGTGAAATATCCTCATTGTGTATCGGCCTTTGTCCATAAGGATGAAAGCATTAAGGGTAAAAATCATATCCATTTTGCATTTGTGCCAATTTTCTATGATGCTAAAAAAGATATACACAAAATATCTGCAAACGAACTTGTGAATCGCAACGAGTTAAAAACCTTTCACAATGACTTAAGCAAGGCGGTGGAATCTGCTCTCGGTTATCCAGTTTCCATTATGACTGGTGAAAGTGAACTCCACAGAGAACAAGGTTTACGAGGTAGTGTTGATATTTTGAAATATAAGGCACAGAAAATGCTTGAGGAATATGTAAGCTTAAAAGAAAAATTCAAAGGCAGTGGTTTGAAACTCTCGGCTGATATGGCAAAGTTCATTGTTGAAAGCGGTCAAAAGGAACGATTTGCAGAGTATCAAAGATTAAAAGATGAAATCAATAAAAATCTGGAAAGGTAGGTTTTATGTATGGAAATATTAGATATTAAAGAATTTGAGGACTTGTTATCATTACAGGCGGAAAGGTCAAGACAGTTTGAAGAAACCGCACCGCCACCCCCACCAAAACAAACACTCCAAAAATATCTGGAACAAAAAAGTAATGAAGAACTGCAACGAGCAACAGAAAAACATTACAAACAAGAGGAATTACCAGAAGATTATTTTTTTAGTGCTTTGGGGGAAATAGTTTTGATGTAATATTGAGCAAAACGGTATGAGGAGATTTTCTCGTACCGTTTTTGTCTGTAAGGCTTTACAAACAAAATCAAAAGTGATATAATATATCCACTACATAATCTAAAACAAACTGAATACGGAAGTCATCTTTAATGCAAGGGGTTATTATATCATTTTGTGTTTGTTAGGAATGAATTTGATAAAAATGCAAATTCCGCCTAATAGACACAGAAGATATTTCTTGTTTGTTTTGAATTGTGTAGCAACAATAGGAGTTTGCATTTTTTGTGCACTCTCTTATTGGGGGGTGCACTTTTTTATTTTAAGGGGGTGTGAAAATGGGACTGTCTCTTATACACATCTCCGAGCCCACGAGACCTCTCTACATCTC